>JAHWKY010000005.1 GCA_019347575.1 Actinomycetota bacterium
ATCAACTCCTCGGCGATCGCACGGACGGTGCCTTGGGTGCCGTGCATCGCACGGGGGGCGAAGCCACGGCCGATGAGACGCCGGACGCGGCGGTGCTCGTCGCCGTCCATGTGCAGCAGCGAGTCCGAGGGCGCTCCGCTCATCGAGCGGCTGCTGAAACACGACGCCTCCGCGAAGCCCTGCTGCACCAAGGCGTGGGGGGCGACGAACCAGAAGCGATCGTCGACCTGCTCGACCCCGCCCCGCTCGCGCAGTGCATGCTGTGGGGGGAAGGGGTCCGGCGTCGGAGTGAAGAGGCCGACCCGGTCCATCGATCCATCTTCCACTAGGGTGCCCTAAGCTCTAACTTGGTTAACTGTTTCGGGTCTATCCTAACATCGAGACGGCGCAGCATGGCGGACGGCTTGGCCCACGACGCTCGGGACATCCGCGCGGTGGCGTTCGACCTGCACGGGGTGCTGACCACCGATCCGTTCGGTGGCATCCGCGACTTCGAGCGCGAGCTCGGGCTCGAGCCCGACTCGCTCGTCGCGTTCTTCCGTGGCAACGAGATCTCCGCGAAGATGGAGCGCGACGAGATCGACACGCGGGCGTTCTGGTACCACGTCCGCGATGAGGTGCGGTCGCGCAGCGGCGTCGAGATCGACCTGCGCGAGATGGTCCGTCGGATGGAGGGCGGCTACGGGCCGACCCCGGGGATGGCCGAGCTCATCGACGAGCTGTCGGGGCGTTACCGCACGGCCCTGGTCACCAACGTGGGACGTCGCTCCGGGCCGGGGAAGGGCATGGCGCCCCTGG
Source organism: Actinomycetota bacterium (assembly GCA_019347575.1). NCBI lineage: Bacteria > Bacillati > Actinomycetota > Actinomycetota bacterium. Next base: position 799 of record JAHWKY010000005.1, read on the forward strand.
AGCGGTTCGACGTGGTGATCGAGTCGGCGGTCGAGGGCATGCGCAAGCCCGAGCCGGCTATCTACCGGCTCGTGGCGGAGCGGCTGCAGGTCGCACCGGAGCACCTCGTGTTCGTCGACGACTTCGAGGAGAACTTGCCGCCCGCCGAGGTGCTCGGCATGGCGACGATCCTGTTCCGCTCCGAGGCCCAGTGCCGCGACGACCTGCGGGCGCTGGGGGTCGAGGTGTCGCCCTCGGCGATCGAGGCGACCGGGTGATCGCCGACCGTGTCGCGCTCGTCGGCTCCGCCTGGACCGAGATCTCCCGCGATGCGGGCCGGGGGGAGGGCGACCTGGCGCTCGATGCGTGCTTGGCCGCGATCCGCGACGCCGGCCTTGAGCCGAGCGACGTCGATGGCATCGCCACCTACCCCGGCGGCATGGTCGCCTCGGTGTCGTCGACGTACGTGCTGCAGGGTCTGGGGATGCAGAACGTGCGCTGGTACGTCGACGCGAACGGCAACGGCCCCGCGGCGATGACGGCCGTCATCGAGGCTGCGCTCGCGGTGGCTGCCGGGGCGTGCGAGACGGCGGTCGCGTTCCGCGCGTACGCCCGGCCACGCCACCACGTCGCCGGCGGCGCGCTGCCGGACGTGCGCATGCCACCCGACATCACCTTCAAGCTGCCCTACGGCAACGCGGCAGCGACCCAGTGGATCGCGATGTGGGCGACGCGGCACATGCACGACTTCGGCACGCGTCCCGAACACCTCGGCCGGATCGCGGTCTCGACCCGCGCGTGGGCGACGACCAACCCGCGTGCCATCGCTCGCGACCCCATCACCCTGGACGACTACCTCGCATCGCCCTACATCTCCGAGCCGTTCCGCAAGCTCGACTGCGACTTTCCGGTGGACGCCGCCGTGGCGGTCGTGCTGACCACGCCGGAACGCGCGCGCGACCTCCCGCACCGCCCCGTCCACCTCCGCAACGCCTCGGTCGCACCGGGCCCACGCCCCGACTGGGACCAGGCCCCCTCGTACCGCGAGATGTCGGCGGCCTACGCGGCCCGCGACCTGTGGTCGGGCGCCGGCGGGCTGACCCCTGACGACGTCGACGTGGCGCTGCTGTACGACGGCTTCACGTTCCTGACGCTGAGCTGGCTCGAGGCGCTGGGGTTCTGCGCGCTGGGGGAGGGCGGGGCGTTCATTGAGGACGTCGGCATCGGCCCCGGCGGCGACCTGCCGGTCAACACCCACGGCGGCAACCTCAGCGAGGGACGCACGCACGGAATGGGCCAGATCGCCGAGGCGGTCCGTCAGCTGCAGGGTCGGGGCGCGGACAACCAGGTGGCGGACGCGTCGGTCGCGGTGGTGTCCGCGGGAGGCGGCCCGCTCGCGGGGGCGCTGCTGCTGCACAACCAGGAGCCGGGGGCGTGAGTGGCGACGCTGATCGACCTCACCCCTCAGGCCGGCAACGCCGGCCCCTCCCCCCTCAAGGGGGAAGGATGAACCTGATCGACCTCACCCCTCAGGCCGGCAACGCCGGCCCCTCCCCCCTCAAGGGGGAAGGATGAACTTCCCGCGCCCGGTCGAGGACGAGTTCGCCGGCTCGTACTGGCAGGGCGCCCGCGATCATCGTCTGCTGATCGAGCGTTGCCGCGTGTGCGGCTTCTGGATCCACTACCCGCGACCGCGCTGCCCGGTGTGCCTCGACGACGACGTCGCCCCGAAGCCCGTCAGCGGCCGCGGCCGCATCGAGAGCTACACCCTCACCCACGCGCCGCCGCTCGGCGAGCGCACCAACGCCCCGACCGTGCACGTGCTCGTCGAACTCGACGAGCAGGCTGGCTTGCGCGTCGCCGCCACGCTCGAGGACGGCGATGGCCCGCCCCGCATCGGGGCGCGGGTCGAGGTGACCTACGACGACCGTGCTGGCTACACGCTGCCGCGTTTCCGCCTCGAGAAGGAGCACGACAAGTGAGCGATCCGACCGATCTCACCCCCCAGACCGACCACCCTCGCTTCGGCGACTTCGGCTTCCAGACCGTGGTCGACACGTTCCAGCCGCGCATGGCCGACATGCTCCCGTCGCAGACGCGGTTCGGGCTGCACCAGCAGGTGCAGTACCTCTACGGCGGGTTCCGGGATGCCGATGGCGTGTTCTACGCCATCGAGCGTAAGTTCGTGGGGCCGATGACGGGCGGGGCGTGGATCATGTCCGACGAGTCCGGCCACCTCGCGTTGCACCCGCGCGCGCTCAGCAGCGCGCGGGGCGAGTCGATCCGCGAGTTCACCCCCGACGGGCGGCGCTGGACCAACCACCTCATGCAGGAGATGGGGCAGAAGGTCGGGGCGGGCGGCGACGACCAGCCGCTCGAGCTGGTCATGACCGACGACGACATCACCTACTCCGAGGGCGAGCTGCTCGAGCTCACCGGGCCATGCCTCGGACCCGGCTTCCAGTACTACATGCCGATGCGCGACGAGCCGCTGTTCTACACCACCCACGCCTACTGGGTCCACGGCACGTTCCTGGGCAGGGAGGTCGACGGCTTCCTCGGCTTCGACCACGGCTACTGGGCGGCCGGGGCGGAGTGGAAGGAGTACCGCGTGTTCGAGGACCTCGAGCTGACCTGGGAGGTCTTCGGCAACCGCTTCGGCGAGACCATCGAGTGGGGCGTCATCGTCAAGGGCCGCCACGGCCTGGCCGCGGCGATCACGTTCGAGGACGGCGACGTCGTCGCCAAGGCCGACACGATGCCGACCAGCGTTGTGCTCGACGACGAGGACTACATCGCCAGCGTGACCTACGACATCGGGGGCGTCGGCTACGAGTTCACCGCCGAGGAGAAGGGCAAGATGCGCGAGTTCTCCGACGCAAGGTGGGGTGGGTACAAGTCGGTCTCGGGCATCACCCGCCGTGTCGGCGACGACCGTGAGCTCGACAACTGCTTCAGCTGGATCGAGTTCTTCCCCGACCGCATCCGTGAGGACGGCCTCGCCAAGTAGCCCAGCGTGTGCATCTGGACCCGGTAGCCGGGTCCATCTGCACCCACTGAAGTGGTGGCGATCCCAGCGTGTGCATCTGGACCCGGTAGCCGGGTCCACCTGCACCCACTGAAGTGGTGGCGATCCCAGCGTGTGCATCTGGACCCGGTAGCCGGGTCCACCTGCACCCACTGGGGTGGGTGGGGCGGGGTCAGCGGGAGCGAGGGAGGCCGAGGACGCGCTCGGCTAGCAGGTCGAGCAGGATCTCGTCGGTGCCGCCGGCGATGCGGGAGGCGGGGACACCGAGGAGGTAGGGGGCCCAGCCGAACGTGCCCCACGACCCGACGTCCGCCGCCAGCGCCGGCCCCGCAACACGTTGCGCGAGGTCCGCGACCGCGCGTTGGTTGCGTGCCAGCAGCAGCTTCGCCAGCGATAGCTCGGGGCCCGGGGCGTCACCGGCGGTGATCGCCTCCGACCCACGCGCCACGAGCAGTTCCATCGCCCGCACGCCCCGCGCCAGCGCCCCGAGCGACCTGAGGACGTGGTCGTCTCCTGCGTCGCCGAGTGCGGCCACCATCCGGGCGAGGTGCTCGACCGGAACCTGCCCGCTCGGTCCCGCCCCGAGCGTGGCCCGCTCGTTGGACAGCGTGGTGACCGCGACACGCCAGCCCTCGCCCGCCTCGCCCACGCGGTGGTCGTCGTCGACCGCCACCTCCTCGAGGAACACCTCGTTGAACGACGACCCGCCGGTCATCTGCCGCAGCGGCCGCACCTCGACGCCGGGCGCGCGCACGTCGATCAGCAACATCGTGAGCCCGGCGTGCTTGGGAGCATCGGGATCGCTGCGCGCCAGCACCAGCCCGATGTCCGCGAGGTGCGCCCCGGAGCTCCACACCTTCTGGCCGGTGAGCCGCCAGCTCGCCCCGTCGCGCGTCGCACGGGTGCGGACCGCCGCGAGGTCGGAGCCGGCGTCCGGTTCGGAGAACAGCTGGCACGCGATGACGTCACCCTGGTGCAGCGCGGTGAGGTAGCGGTCGCGGGCGAGGTCGGAGCCGTGGGCGAGGATGGTCGGGGCGATCATGCCCAACCCCACGACCAGCGGGCGCATGTCGGGCACCTCGAACCCCCGCTCGAGCTCCGCGAACGCGTGCTCGTACGCGAAGGGAAGCCCACGTCCGCCGTACTCCTCGGGGCCGCTGATCCACGCGTAGCCCGCCTCGAACCTGGTCCGCTGCCACGCTCGTGCCGCGGCGACGACGGTCTCCTCGTCATCCGGCTCGTACTCGTCGATGATGGTGACGCGGTCGTCGCCGATCCCCCACGCGTCCCGCCCATCCCGTCGCGGAGTCAGGTGCTCGGCGAGGAACCGGCGCGCCTCGGTGAGGAACGTGTCGAGGTCCAGGGATGGCTCCCAGGTCGCAAGTGATGGGCCGGACGCGAAGCAGGCGGCCCCGCGTCACAATCGTATAACTTATACAGCGGTTAGCGTGAGGGAGGGTCGAGTGGGGGAGTGGCGCCGCGCCGGCGACCGGCGGACCCTCGGCGACGTCGTCGTCGAGTCCGCGGAGCGCTGGGGCGACCGGCTCGCGTACGTCGTCGACGACGTCGGCATCACCTACGCCGATTCCGCGGTTCGGTCCGCCGCCGTCGCGAACGCGCTCCGCCAGCTCGGTGTCGGCCGGGGCGACCGCGTCGCCCTGCTGGTCGAGAACTGCGTCGAACTCGTCGACCTGTTCCTGGCGTGTGGTCGGCTCGGTGCCATCGAGGTCGCGATCAACACCGCCAACCGGGGCGAGTTCCTGCGCCACGTGCTGCAGAACTGCGACCCGACCGTCCTCGTCATCGACGACACCTACCGCGACCGGCTCCTGCCCGACCTCGTGCTGCCCAACCTGCGCGCCATCGTCGTCCACCCGACCGCTGGGCCCGCCACCGACGGTCCCGATCTGGGCTGCGAGGTGCACGCGACGCAGGCCCTGTACCACGGCCTCGGCGAGCCGTTCACCACCGACGACCCACCCGACTACCGCGATCCGCTGATGATCGTCTACACGTCCGGGACGACCGGGCCGTCCAAGGGTGTCGTCGCGCCTCACCGCTACGTCATCAACGCCGCGGGCGGCTCGTTCCTCCGCCGGGGCGGCGAGGAGGGCGACGTGGTCTACAGCCCCCTGCCGCTGTACCACCTCAACGCCCACGTCATCACGATCCTGGGCCCGTACCTGCACGGAGGCACTGGGGTGCTCGACCGCCACTTCAGCGTGTCGCGGTTCTGGGAGCGGGTCGACACCTACGGGGCGAACCACATCGCGATCCTCGGGGCGCAGCTGCAGCTGGTCTGGGACCTGCCTCCCGATCCACGCGATGGTCAGCGCGGTCTGAAGGTCCTCATCGGGGCGCCCATCACCGCCGAGATGGCGCCGCAGTGGCAGCAGCGCTACGGACTGAAGACCTCTCAGGGCTACGCCCTCACCGAAGCGGTACCAGTCACCAGCGCCCCGGCCGCCGAGGCACCTCCCGGGTCGTCGGGACGGCCGCTGGACGAGTTCGAGGTGCGCCTGTTCGACGACACCGACGAGGACGTCCCCAACGGTCACGTCGGGGAGATCTGCATCCGCCCACGCGAGCCGTTCATCATGTTCTCCGGCTACTGGCGCGATCCGCAGGCGACCGTCGACGTGTGGCGCAACAGCTGGTTCCACACCGGCGACCTCGGCCGCTTCGACACCGACGGCTACCTCTACTTCGTGGATCGCAAGAAGGACTACCTCCGGCGTGGTGGCGAGAACGTCTCCTCGTTCGAGGTCGAGCGCGCCCTGTCGGCACATCCGGACGTCTCGCAGGTCGCCGCCTTCGGCGTCCCCAGCGAGCTCGGCGAGGAGGACTGCATGGTCGTCGTCGTCCCGGCGTCCGGCCGCCACGCCGACCCCTGGAACCTCGTGAGCTTCTGCATCGACAACATGCCGTTCTACGCCGTGCCCCGGTACATCCGGATCGTCGACGAGCTGCCTCACACCCCGACCGGCAAGGTCGAGAAGTACCGCCTGCGGGAGCAGGCCGTCGTCACCGGCACCTTCGACCTGCACGCCGAGGGCTACCGCGTCAGCCGCAGGGGCCTGGTCCCGCTCGACGCGCCCCGCGCGAGCAGAGGCTGAGAGGCCACCGTGGAGTTCCAGCTGACCGAGGAGCAGCGCCAGATCGCGGCGACCGTCCGGTCCGCGGTCGAGGGCGGGGCGCGGTCGCGACCGGCGTTCGAGAGCGATGGCGCGGCATCGGGCGGCGACGTCGACGCGTGGAAGATGCTCGCCACCAGCGGCCTGTTGGGCCTGGGGATCGCCGAGGAGCTCGGCGGGTCCGGCGGCTCGCTGATCGACCAGACCCTTGTCGCGCACGAACTCGGGCGTGTCGTCAGCCCCGCCCCGTTCGTCTCCTCGGCGATGGTGGCCGGGGCAGTGGCGCAGCACCTGGGTGACGCGGCGCTCGGTACCGCCGTGACCAGCGGACGCGTCGTCGCGGTCGCGTTCGACCGTCCCGGCGACCGCCACCTCGACACGACCGGGGAGCGCGCGACCGTGTCGGGGCGCGCCCCCCTGGTGCTGGACGGTGCGGTCGCCGACGATCTGGTGCTGTCCGTGGGTGACGGCGACGCGGTCGCGCTCGTGCTCGTGGAAGCTGCCGTCGCGGAGGTGGCATCGCAGGCATCGCTGGACCGGGGCCGCGCCTTCGCGACCGTCGATCTCGATGCCACCCCGGTGCGCGTGCTCGCCTCCGGGGCGCCGGCACGGACAGCCATCGCCCGAGCGACCGACCTCGCCTGCGTCGGCTTCGCCTCCGAGGCTGCCGGCGTCGCCGAGCGCTGCCTCGAGCTGGCCACTCAGCACGCGAGCACACGGCGTCAGTTCGGGGAGGTCATCGGGATGTTCCAGGCGATCAAGCACAAGCTCGCCGATGGCCTCGTCCTGGTCGAGAACGCCAGGTCCGCGGTGCTGCTCGGGGCCTGGGCCGTAACCGACGACAGCCCCGATCGGGCGCTGGCGGTGGCTGCTGCCAAGGCCACGGCCACCGACAACGCGGTGCGCGTCGTCGCCGACGCGATGCAGGTCCACGGCGGCATCGCGATCACGTGGGAGCACGACCTGCACCTGTACCTGCGTCGCGCCAAGACGCTGCAGAGGGTCTGGGGCGAGCCCACCGACCACCGCGACCGCATCGCCGCCGCCCTGCTGGCCGGCGCCCGCGGCTGAGGAGACACCTGTGCAGGCAGTGCTGGACCAGCGCGCGGCGGAGTTGGCCGCCGAGCTGTCGAGGTGGCTGGCGCAACGCCTCCCGGAGGGGTGGCGTCTGCCGCGCGCCCCGTCGGAGCGCATCGCGTGGCTCCGCGACTGGCAACGGCAGATGGCTGAAGCGCGCTGGGTCGCGATCCACTGGCCCGAGGAGCACGGGGGTCGGGGCGCGACCCTCGAGGAACAGGTCGCCTACCACGCGACCCTCGCGCGCCACCGCGCCCCGGGCCTGATCGGCAACACCGGGTTGAGCCTGTGCGGACCGACCATCCTCGTCCACGGCTCCGACGAGCAGCGCGAGCGCTTCCTGCCCCCGATGCTGCGGGGTGACGAGATCTGGTGCGAGGGGTTCTCCGAACCCGATGCCGGCTCCGACCTCGCGGGCCTGCGCACGCGAGGTGTAGTGGATGGCGACGAGCTGGTTGTCACCGGGCAGAAGATCTGGACCTCGCAGGCGACCATCGCCGACTGGATGTTCGCCCTCGTCCGCACCGACCCGGCCACCGCCCCCGGCGCCCACCCGGCGCCAGGCGCCCGGAAGCGCGAGGGCATCTCGTTCGTGCTCATACCGATGGACGCGACTGGGCTCGACGTCCGACCCATCCTCCAGATCAGCGGAGACGCGGAGTTCTGCGAGGTGTTCCTCGACGAGGTCCGCATCCCGCTGACCCACGTCGTCGGCGCCCTGAACGAGGGCTGGCAGGTCGCGCGGACGACGCTGTCGCACGAGCGCTCGACCATCTTCGTCGCCGGGCAGATGCGCATGGCGCGTCAGATCGAGCGCATCGCCGCGCTGCTCGCCGCCTCGGTCGACCCGCTCACCGACGAGGCGCGTGCCGACCGCCACGAGCTACGGCAGCGCCTGGCCCAGGCCTGGATCGACGCGCAGCTCGCGATGGTCCACGGGGCGCGCACCTTCGGCCAGGTGGCGGCGGGGCGTGAGCCCGGGCCCGAGGCGGCGGTCCTCAAGCTCTTCGGGCAGGAGTCCGAGCAGCGGCTCTACGAGCTCGCGCTCGACATCCCCGGCGCCGCCGGGTTGCTCGACCATGGCGCCGACGACGCACCGGGCAACGGCCGCTGGGTCCTGGGCTACCTGCGAACACGCGCGTCCACGATCGGCGGCGGGACCAGCGAGATCCAGCGCAACATCCTCGCCGAGCGTGTCCTCGGCCTGCCACGCGACCCCTGGAACCCCTGACATCCCGTCCATGTACCGGTCTGCTCGGTCATGTGACCGACAGGACCGGGACACCGACGCGTCAGGCGGAGGTGGCGATCGCCAGCACGGAGGGGCGGTGGACCTTGCCGGTATCGGTGAGGGGCACCTCGTCGACCCGTATGAAGCGACGCGGGCACTCGTAGGGCTCGAGCCGATCGCGGCACCACGCCTCGAACTCGGCGTCGGCGACGTCCTCGTCGAGCTGGACGACCGCGACCGGGATCTCGCCCAGGCGTTCGTCGGGCACAGCGGTGACGGCGGCGCGAGCCACGGCGGCGTGGCTCTCGAGCGTCTCCTCGAGCAGCGCCGGCGCGATCTTGAAGCCGCCGCAGAGGATGAGGTCGTCGACCCGTCCCTCGATCCACACGAACCCGTCGGCGTCGATGCGGGCGAGGTCACCGGTGGCGAGCCAGCCGTCGCTGCCCTGCACGCCCCGCAGCCACAGCTCCCCCGGCTCGCCCGGAGGCAGCCCGCCGTCGTCGGGGTCGGCGCCTTCGCCGACGACCACCGCCTCGATCCCGGGGCGAGGCCGCCCCGCCGCCCCCGTCTTCGCGCTGAGGTGGTCACGCATGTCGGCGGGACTCCAGCCGATGACCTCGCCGCCGGCCTCGGTCTGGCCGTAGGACTGGATGACCGGCACGCGGTAGCGCTCCTGGAACTGCTGCGCGAGGCGGACCGGGAGCGGAGCCGTGCCCGAGCGCACGTACCGCAGGCCCGCGAGCTGATCGCGGGGCACATCGGCGTCCAGGAGCATCCGGATCGTCGTCGGGGTCAGGCCCAGGGACGAGATGTCGTACTGCGCGACGAGCTCGGCCACCCTCAGGGCATCGAACTTCTCGAGGAGCGCGATGCGGCGCCCCGTGGCCAGCGTGAGCAGCATCGGGAACAGTCCCGACAGGTGGTACAGCGGGAAACAGATCACGTTGACGTCGTCACGTCGTTGCGGTGGCCCGTCGGACGACCGCAGGGCTCGGATGCCACGGGCGAAGGTCGCGTGCAGGATGGGCACCGGCTTGGGGTCGCCCGACGTCCCCGACGTCATGAGCGTCGCCGCGAGCTCGGGGTGGGGTTCGAGCGCGGCGTCGCCCGAGAGCACCGTGAGCGGTCCGTTCCAGGTCGGGATCGACGCACCACCGGGTAGCGCCGCGGGGCGACCGCTGGCGATCACGCGGCCGTGGCGCAGCAGATCAGCCCCGGTCCGATCGAACAGGCGGGGGGAGATCGGGGTCGCGCAGCGGCCGCTGAGCAGCGCGGCCAGGATCGCGACGATCGTGGTGGGGTGGTTGGTGGCGCGGATGATGACGCGGTCGCCCGGCTGGCTCGTCTCGCTGAGCACGCGGGCGGTCGCGGTCAGCGCCCCGCGCAGCTCGGCACCGGTGGTCCAGGCGTCGTCGAAGAGCAGGAGCGGGTGCTCATCGGCCTGCTCGAGGACCGCATCGATGTGCCCGAGGTACGTCGGGCGAGGCGTCGCGCGGTCACGCGTGGTGGTGCCCAACCCGGCCTCCTGTCCAAACCGGCACCGCTGGATCCCCCGGCGCCAACCGTCTTAATCCATTATATGATATAGACGTTCGCGCTGTGACGGCAGGTGGAGGTTGAGAGACGGTGACGCGCCACCCGATCTTCACCGACGTGCACGACGCGCTCCGGCACACGGTCCGACGCTGGGTCGAGGACGAGCTCGCCCCGAACGTGGACGCGTGGGAGGACGCCAGCTACTTCCCCGACGAGGTTTTCCACCAGGCCGGCAAGCTCGGCTTGCTGGGCCTGCACTACGACGAGCGGTGGGGTGGCGGAGGCGGCGACCTGGCCTCCTCGGTGGTCTTCGTCGAGGAGGTCGCCAAGTGCGGGGCTGCCGCGCTGGCGATGGCGCTGTCGGTCCAGTCCGACATGGCGACACCCGCCCTAGCCGAGTACGGGACCGACGAGCAGCGCGACCGCTACCTGCGCCCGGCGATCGCTGGCGAGAAGATCGCCGCGATCGCGATCAGCGAGCCCGATGCCGGCTCCGACGTGGCGGGTATCCGCACGCGGGCGGTGCGTGACGGCGACGACTACGTCATCAACGGCACCAAGCTCTACATCACCAACGGTGCCCGGGCCGACTTCCTGACGCTGGTCGCCAAGACCGATCCGGACGCCGGGACCGGTGGCGTCAGCCTCTTCCTTGTGGACACCGACCTCCCGGGTCTGCGGGTCTCACGGCGACTCCGCAAGCTGGGCATGCACTCGAGCGACACCGCGGAGATCGCCCTCGAGGACGTGCGCGTCCCCGCCGACCGGCTCATCGGGCTCGAGCCGGGGCTCGGGTTCCGTCAACTGATGCGACAGCTGCAGTACGAACGCATCGCGGGAGCCGCCGCGTGCATCGGGCACGCGGAGTGGATCCTCGCCGAGACCATCGCGTTCGCACGCACGCGGACGACGTTCGGCCGTGCCCTCAACCAGCACCAGGTGATCGCGCACAAGCTGGCGGATGCCGCCACCGAGCTCGAGGCGGCTCGCGCCCTCACGTACGACACGGTGTGGCGACTGCAGGGCGGCGACTACCCGGTCGCGGGCATCTCGATGGCGAAGAAGTTCGCCGCCCAGGTCCAGAACCGGCTCGTGGACGCGTGCCTGCAGATCCACGGCGGGGCGGGCTACATGCACGAGTACCCGGTGAGTCGCGCCTTCCGCGACGCGCGTCTTCAGCGCATCGGTGGCGGCAGCGACGAGGTGATGAACGAGATCATCGTCGAGTGGGGCGGCATCCGCTGAGGGAGGCACGACGATGGATCTGAGGATGCACGACACGGTCGCGCTGGTCACCGGTGCGAGTGCCGGGATGGGACGTGCGTCGGTGCTCGCCCTCGCAGCCGAAGGTGCTCGCGTCGCCGTGGTGTCGCGGACCCCGGAGAAGCTCGCAGAGACCGCGCAGGAGGCGCGGTGGGCCGGGGCTCCGCAGGTGCACACGGTGGTCGCCGACCTCACCGACGCCGATGCGGCTGCCGCCGTCGTCGACGAGACGGTCGAGACGTTCGGCCGCATCGACGTGCTCGTGAACACGGTCGGGCTGTGCGAGGTCGAGCGGGGCGGGATCCTGGCTCAGGACGACGGCTACTGGCAACGGGCGTTCGAGTCCGTGCTCCTCGTCGACGTGCGACTGTGCCGCCTCGTCGTCCCTCACCTGCGCGAGCAGGGAGGCGGCGCGATCGTGAACATCTCCGCGATGTCAGCCCGTCACTACCTGCCGGTCATGGCGCACTACTCGGCCATGAAGGCTGCGCTCGCGCACTTCACCAAGAACCTCGCCCGCGAGTTCGCTGCCGACCACATCCGCGCCAACGCGGTCATGCCCGGCATGATCGAGTCGGAGTCGGTGGCCGCAGCTCACGAGCAGCGCAAGGAGGAGCGCGGCTGGACCGATGAGGAGGTCTTCCGTGACGCGATCGAGCGTTACCCCCTGGTGACGTTCGCGGACCGCTTCGGCCGACCCGACGAGGTGGGCGACCTCGTCGCGTTCCTCGCCTCGCCCCGCGCGAGCTACATCAACGGTGCCCTCGTCAACATCGACGGGGGCTCGATCTTCTGATGCGATGAGACGGAGGTACGACGGTGCACAAGGGACCCGGTGACTACGGCTTCACCCCGCTCCTCGACGAGTACCAGCCGCGGTTGTCCGAGCTGCGCCCTTGGGACGAGCGGCTGGGACTCAAGCAACAGGTCGTCTACCTCTACGGGGGCTTCCGCACGGCCGAGGGGGTCCAGTACGCCGTCGAGCGCAAGTTCATCGGACCCATGACGGCGGGGTTGTGGATCATGAACGACGCCGAGGGGGGCCAGCGGCTGCTGCCCGGCTCCGTGCGCAGCACCCGCGGGGAGGTCCGACGCCACTTCGACGACGACGGGGTGAGCTACGCGGATCAGCTCATGGCCCGCCTCGGCGAGGAGCTCGCCCCCGTCGGCGAGCAGAGTCTGGATCTTCGCATCGACGACGGCTCTCTCGACTGGAGCGAGGGCGAGCTGCTCGGCCTCACCGGCCCGCTCGTCGGTCCCGGCCTACAGATCCACACCCCGATGCAGGATGAGGCGTTCTTCTACGTCAGCCAGCTCTACCGCGTCGAGGGCACCGCGATGGGGGAGGAGGTCGTCGGGTTCGTGTGGCTCGATCACGGCTACTGGCCGCACGGGCGGGACTGGAAGGAGTTCCGCATCTTCAAGGACCTGCAGATCGGCTGGGAGGTGTTCGCCAACGAACACGACGGCACGATCGAGTGGGGCCACCTGTGCCACGGTCGTCAGGGGTTCACGTTCGGGGCGATCCTGACCAAGGATGGCCTCGTCAGCCACAGCACCGATGTGGACGTCGCCATGGACCTCGACGACGAGCACTTCGTCCCCCGCGCGACGTTCGTCTTCGGCGACGACACCTGGGAGTGGGAGGCCGATCCCAAGGGTCCGCTGCGCCAGTTCTCGACCGCGCGCTGGGGTGGCTACCGCGCCCAGGTGGGGCACACGCGACGGCGGGGCGACGACCGCGCCGTGGCCCACGACTTCACCTGGCTGGAGTGCTTCGCCGACCGCATCCGCGAGGACGAGGTCCCCCCGGTCGGCTGAGGGGAGCGCCGTGAACTTCGTCACCCGTTCCGATTGGATATCCGACCGGATCGGGGGATGAAGTCGCATGGGTTCCGCGGGGGCGCCCCATCGTGCTGAGGCTCAGTGGGGCTCGAGGGCCCGGTGCGCGGCGCGGAGGCGTTGGCGCGGGGTCCCGTCGGGCACCGCCTCGTCGCCGGCCACCTCGTCGGCCCACGCGAGCAGCGTCGTCAGGTGCTGACTGCGACCCGGGACGACGAGGCGGGGCGCGCCCTCGACGACCTCGCCGGTGCCGCCGTCGATCGTCAGCACGGTGCCTTCGGGGAACTCCTCGTCGGCGATGCGCACCACCCTCGCGGCCTCGTCCGGCACCACCTGCGTCGCCCCGACCACCGCCGGCTTGCCGAGGTCGCGGGCAACGACCGCCGCGTGGCTCACGAGTCCGCCCCGCGCCGTGAGGATCCCCGCGGCGGCCGCCATGCCATGCACGTCGCGCGGGGAGGTCTCGGGGCGGACCAGGATCACGTCCTCGACCTCGGACGCGACCCCATCAGAGCTGAGGCAGACCCGCCCCGTGGCGACGCCCGGTGACGCGGCCAGGCCGGTCGTCAGTACGCGGTAGCTGGCGGTCGGGTCGAGGTAGGGCCGGTCGAGCCTCTCGAGGTCGCGTGCGCGGATGCGCCGGACCGCTTCGGCACGGTCGATCAGGCCCTCCTCGACCATCTCGACCGCGATCCGCACCGCAGCCACGGCTGCGCGCTTGCCGCGCCGGATCTGCAGGAGGTACAGCCGCCCCGACTCGACCGTGAACTCGATGTCGCACAGGTCGCCGACACGCTGCTCGAGCCGCTGCATCACGTCGCGCAGCTCGGCCGCGACGGTGGGCAGCCGGTCGTCGAGCGCCGCGAGTGGCAGGGTCTCGAAGCGCCCCGAGACGACGTCCTCGCCCTGCGCCCCGAACAGCACGTCCCCGTAGGGGACGCGCTCGCCGGTGTTGGGGTCGCGCGTGAACGCGACGCCGGTCGCGCTGTCGTCGTCGTGGTTGCCGAACACCATCGCCTGCACGACCACGGCCGTGCCGAGATCGTCGTCGATGCCCTCGAGGCCGCGGTACGCCTTCGCGCGGGGGCTGTCCCAGGACGCGATGACCGCGCTGATGGCCTGGCGGAGCTGCTCGTGTGGGTCCTCTGGCACCGGCTCGCCCGCGAGTTCGGCGATCGCGGTTCGGAGCGCGATGGGGTCCGCGAGCGCCGGCAGGCGACCCTCGAGGCCGAGCACGATGCCGCCGTACGCCTCGAGGAAACGACGGTGGGCATCCCGTGCGAAGTCCGCTCCGGACGCGGTCGCGAGCGCGGCCTCGATGTCGTCGTTCATGCCGAGGTTCAGGACCGTGTCCATCATGCCCGGCATCGACTCGGGCGCACCGCTGCGCACCGCCACCAGCAGCGGCTGCTGTGGGTCGCCGAAGCGGCGACCGACGTGGTGCTCGATCGTGGTGAGCAGCGTCCGCACGTCGTCGAAGACCTCGGGCGGGAGCTCGCCGGTGCCGCGGACGTCGCGGCACACCGCGGTCGTGATGATGAGCCCCGGAGGAACCGGCAACCCCTCGGCGTGCATCTCGACCAAGCCGGCGCCCTTGCCCCCGAGGAGGTCGCGTGGCAGCGACCGTCCGGAGTCGAAGGTGACGACCCGGGGCGCCGCCGTGGCGAGGTCAGGCACCGGTGCCCGCCTCCTCCTCCCGCGAGATGCCGAGCGTCGCGAGCAGATCCTCGTGGAGCTGGAACCACACGGTGTGGTAGGAATCGCAACGAACGCTGGTCAGCCACTGCTGCTCGTCGTCACGGAGCTTCGCCAGCGCCGCCTCGAACCGTGAGGCGTAGGCGCCGAAGCGGGGGAGCGCGGCCTCGAGGTCGGCCAGGACCGGGCTGACCCCACGGTGCAGCGCCTCCAGCCGGTCCACGATCGCAGCGTCGTAGTCAGCGTCGGTGTGGTCGTTGGGGACCTGCTCGCCGTCCTCCTCGCGGACCTGCCACGCGGAGCAGATCGCCAGCAGCGGCTCGTTGAGGACGAGGAAGCGGCGGTAGGCGTCCGCGACCGCGTCGCGCCCACCGGCGGCGTCGAGCTGGTCCGCGAGGAGTGCCTCGTGGTGAGAGCGGCCCTCGGGCGTGAGCATCCACCCGGCGATCGCCCCCTCGCGCTCGACGACCGATCCGGCGGCAGCGAGCGCGCGGAGGCGCTCGCCGATGGCGGACTCGTCAGCCTCCGCGAACTCGGCGACGCGCTCGAGCGGAGCGAGGCCGGTGCAGCGCAGGGCGTGCAGGGACAGCAGATCGAGGTCGGGGCGTTCGGTGGTGTCGGTCACGAGCGGTCCTCCAGGCCCCTGAGCGTAGGCTGCGACGCGGTCTCCAGGATAAGCTAACTTAGTTGTACGATTCTAGCTGACGCGGTCGGACGAGAGCGGGGTCGAAGTCGTGGATCACAGCGGACACGTCGCGGTCGTCACCGGCGCCGCGCAGGGCATCGGCCGCGAGTACGCGCGGGCGCTCGCCGAGGACGGGGCGCAGGTCGTCGTCGCCGACATCAACCGCGACGGTGCGTCCGAGACGGCGGAGCTGATAGACAAGGACGGCGGGACCGCTCTGGCCATCGCGGTGGACGTCAGCGACCGCGACAGCACCCTCGCGCTCGCCGAGCAGGTCCGCGACGCGTTCGGGGCGACCCACATCGTCGTCAACAACGCCGCCATCTACCACTCGATGCGGCTCGACCCGGTGCTCGAGGTCGACATCGACTACTGGCGGCGGATCTTCTCGGTCAACCTCGACGGGGCGCTGCTGGTCACCCAGGCGTTCGCCCCCCTCCTCATCGACGCCGGCTGGGGCCGGGTCGTCAACCAGACCTCGGTCGCCGCGTACGGACCGGCGGGCGCCTACAGCGCCAGCAAGCTCGCGCTGATCAACCTGACCATCTCGCAGGCGGCGGAGCTCGGCCCGCGCGGGGTGACCGTCAACGCCATCGCGCCGGGACCCATCTTCACCGAGGCGACCGAGGTTACGGTCCCCTCGGAGCGGCTCGAGCGCATGCTCGCCTCCGCCCCGATCAACAAGCGCGCCGAACCGCGCGACCTGGTCGGGGCGCTACGGTTCCTGTGCAGCGACGACGCGGCCTGGATCACCGGTCAGACCATCCTGGTCGACGGCGGCATCACGCGGCGGATCTGACGTGCCCACCACCGAGGCGATCACCGGGCCGGTGCTACGCCAGTGGATCCGCGCCGCAGAGGACGAGCCACTCGACGACATCCTGCGCACCGCCGACCCACGGCTGCAGATCGAGGACCCCTACGGGCCCCTCGGCGAGGCCCGTCGCGCGGCGGCCGTGCACCCCGTGAGCCAGTACGAGATCGTCGGGTTGGGCGACCATCGCGAGATGTCGCAGTTCCGCGACCGCCCCATCTTCTCGGTGCTCCGGTTCGACACGGTCCACGAGATGCTGCGCGATCCCACGCGCTTCTCGAGCCGCATCCGCGAGGAGACCATCGGCCAGGTGTGGGGCCACACGATCCTGGGCATGGACGGCGACGAGCATCGTCGCCACCGGGGACTGGTGTCGCAGGCGTTCGGACGCAAGGCCATCGCGACGTGGAAGGAGGAGGTCGTCGAGCCCATCGTCCACGGGCTCATCGATCGGTTCGAGACGGACGGCGAGGCGGATCTGGTCGCCGCTTTCACCATGCCGTTCCCGATCCACGTCATCACCGCGCTGCTCGGTCTGCCCGCCGAGGACGTGGCGCGCTTCCACACATGGGCCAACGAGACCATCACCATCTTCTACAACCGCGAGCGCGGCCTGGCCGCGTCACGGGCGCTGTTCGACTACCTCGGTCCGATCGTGGAGGCACGCCGTGACGCGCCCCGCACCGACGACCTGGTCAGCCTGCTCGTGCACGCCGAGCTCGAGGGTGAGCAGTTGACGACCGAGGCGATCGTGTCCTTCCTGCGGTTGCTGCTTCCGGCCGGTGGCGAGACCACGTTCCGCTCCACGGGGAGCTTGCTGTTCAGCCTCCTCAACGCCCCGGAGCAGCTCGACGCCGTCCGCGCCGACCGCGACCTGCTGCCCGCGGCCATCGAGGAGGGGCTGCGCTGGAACCCCCCGCTGACCAACGCGGTGCGCATCGCCGAGGTCGACACCGAGCTGGCCGGCGTCCGCATCCCCGCCGACTCCGTGGTCGAAGGGGGGCTCGGGGCGGCCAACCGCGACGAGTCGCGGTGGGATCGGCCGGACGAGTACGACCTGTGGCGCGAGCCGCAAGCGCACCTCGCGTTCGCGTGGGGCCCACACGTGTGCCTCGGCGCTCACCTCGCGAGGCTCGAGACCCAGGTGGCGGTCGGGGCGCTGCTCGACCGGCTGCCCGACCTGCGCCTCGACCCCGATGCCGAACCGGGTGTCATCCGCGGCATCGGCTTCCGCTCGCCCGATCGCCTCCCCACCCGCTGGGGCTGACCGGCTCGACGGTGGGGCTATGGTCGTCGCGTCGGCACGGATATGTATCTAACGACGCATCAACGTGCTAGGATACCCTCATGCGTACGACCGTCGAGTTCGACGACGACACCGCCGCTGCGGTCGAGGCGCTCCGGCGAGACCAGGGCCTCGGCCTGAGCGAGGCGGTGAACGAGCTCATCCGCCGCAGCATGCTGCCGCGGCCGCCGGGGGAGCCTTTCCGTCAGCAGACGCGACGGCTCGGAGTGCGGATCGACGTGTCCAACGTCGCCGAGGCGCTCGAGACCCTCGAGGGTCCGCAGGCGCGTTGATGCTCGTCGACGCCAACATCCTGCTCTACGCGGTCGACGAGGCGAGCCCGTTCCACGACGGCGCACGCGCGTGGCTGGAGGGTGCGCTCAACGGACCGCGACGGGTCGGCATCGCGTGGCCGTCGCTCTGGGCGTTCGTGCGGATCGCGACGCACGCGCGCGCACTCGAACGGCCCCTCGATCCGCCCGACGCGTGGTCGCTCGTGGACAGGTGGCTCGACGCACCCACGGTCTGGGTGCCGGTGCCTGGAAGGGGGCACCGGACCATCCTGGGGCGTCTGATCCGTGATCTCGATCTGCGCGGCAACCTCGTGGCTGACGCCGCGCTGGCCGCACTGTGCATCGAACATGGCCTCGACATCGTGAGCGCGGACTCGGACTTCGCCCGGTTCCCCGAGGTCACGTGGATCAACCCGGTCGCGCCTGCCTGACGCTCGTGGCCGCGTCGTGATGCAGGTGATGCGTTAGCTCGGCGTCATGCGCACCACCGCGAACGTCTCCGGTGATGCTGCTGGACGTCAACGTCCTGCTCGCCGCCCACCGCGACGACCACCCACACCACGACATCGTGCGGCCGTGGTTCGATCGGATGCTCGCTGGACACGAGCCCTTCGCCGTCCCCGACATCGTGTGGTCGAGCTTCATCCGCATCGCCACCAACCGGCGCACCTTCGAGGTGCCGACACCGCTCGGCGACGCCTTCGGCTTCCTCCGTGCCACCCGGGCTCAGCCGCACCACGTGGCGGTCGAGCCGGGTGAGCGCCACCTCGCGATCTTCGAGGAGCTGTGCCGGACCGCCGACGCGACCGGTGACCTGTCGGTCGACGCCTACCTCGCGGCGATCGCCGTGGAGCAGGGCTGCACGCTGGTGTCGCTCGATCGCGACTTCGCCCGCTTCGACGCCCTCGACTGGCGACGGCCTGTCGCCCGATGAGTGCCGGTCTCAAGTAGCCCGGAGGGCGGTAGACCAGCCGAGCCGGTCTCAAGTAGCCCGGAGGGCGGTAGACCGACCGAGCCAGTCACGCATCGCTGCGAGGGAACGTGAACAGCTCGCGGGCGTTCCACTCGACCATCCGGTGCACCTCGTCGTCAGGCACGTCGGCGAGCACCTCGGCCGCGCGGGTGCGGCTGTCAGGGAAGTTGGAGTCGGAGTGGGGGTAGTCGCACTCCCAGGTGATGCGGTCGACGCCGATCTCGTGGCGGTGGCGGATGCCCGCCTCGTCGTCGATGAAGCAGCCCCAGATGTGACGCTTGAACAGCTCAGACGGGGGCGTGGTCTGCTCGATGTCCTGGTAGTGGCGGTGGCGGTTCCACACGTAGTCGGCACGCTCGAGCAGGTAGGGGATCCAGCCGATGCCGCCCTCCGACAACGCCACCTTGAGGTCGGGGTGGCGGTGGAAGACGGGGGAGAACAGCAGGTCCGTCGCGGCGTACATCGAGTTGCACCCGAACAGCGTGATGACCACCGCGAGCGGGGCGTCGTCGGCGGTGTGAGGTGCCTTGCCGGACGAGCCGAAGTGCATGCACAGCGGCATGCCGGCCTCCTCGGCCGCCGAGAACACCGGGTCCCAGTGGTCGGTGTGGAACGACGGCAACCCGTAGGGGACGGGGTTCTCGGGGAACGTGATCGTGCGGGCTCCCTTGGCGGCGGTGCGCTCGATCTCGGCGACGGACGCGTCGACGTCCCACAGCGGCAGCATCACGACGGGGATGTAGCGGTCCGGGGCGACCGCGACCCACTCGTCGAGCTGGAAGTCGTTCCAGGCCGCGACGCACTGGCGCGCGAGCTCGGGGTCGTCACCTTCGTTCAGCACACCGGAGATGAACACGCCACCGGCGATGCGGGGGAACGACGGGAAGCACAGCTGGGCCTGGACCCCGTCGCGGTCCATGTCGGCCAGGCGCGCCTTGGGGTCGTAGCAGCCGGCCAGCATCTGGTCGTAGCGCACCGGATCGGTGCCGAACTCCTCGGGGTCCTTGCCAGCGACCGCGTTGAGGCCGATCTGCGGGTACAGGCGGCCGTTGTAGGTCCACACCTGCGCTGGGGCACCAGCGTCGCCGGGCTGCTCGACGATGCGTGGGCCCTGGTCGACCAGGTCGGCCGGGAGGCGGTCGGTCCACAGCGTCGGGGGCTCGACGAGGTGGTCGTCGGTCGAGACGAGCTGCATGTGATCCTGGAGCGGCATCGTGGTTCCTCACGATCTCAGACGGAGACGGTCGGCGGCTCGGTGCCGTCGCGCTCCAGCTCGCCGTGATGCTGGAGCATGCGGTAGGCGCTGCGGCGCAGCTCGGCCGGCGGCGTCGGCAACAGGGCAGGTCCGTGGTCGCGGCTCGGCAGCGACACGGTCGCATCGCCGATCGTGGTGTCCTCGCCCCGCTGGTTCGTCAGGCGCACCTCGACGTCGACGAGCGTCAGCCCGTCCTCGTGACGCTTGCCCGTGACCTCGCCGGAGGCCGCGTGCCAGTCGCCGTGGTAGTTGAACTTGCGGATCTCGTCGTGCTGGCGGACGACCCAGCCGTCGTCGCCGATCCAGTCGGTGAGGTAGTGGTGGAACCAGCACTCGCGCAGCACGCCGTAGTCGTAGGGCCGCGGGATGCCGACGGCCCTCGCCCAGTTGGTGTCCCAGTGCACCCGCTGGGCCACGTCGGGGATGCCCTGCTCGTTGTCGACGTAGAAGACCGGGATGCGCTGACGGTTGTCGTGATCGAGGCGGCTGGTCCACAGCCCGAAGGGGCTGAAGCCGTAGCCGCCCGCGTGGAACACGATGATGTCGCGCGTGGTCAGCGGGCCCTTGGTCAACGCCGGGAGCGCCTCGCCGACCTCGACGTCCTCCCAGTACCGCGGCTCGGCGCCCCGCCGTCGCTCCGCGGCGTAGCGCGCGTCGATCTCGGCGATGTCGTCGTCGCTGTAGCTCGGCTCGGGGATGTCGTTGTATTTGCCCTTCTTCCGCGCGGTGCCGCGCTCGGCGAAGATCACCAGCTCGCGGTAGACGCCCACGACGTCGGCGTCCTGGTTGATCTTGACGACCTTGCGGGTGCGCAGCACCGACCGCCCCGCGAACCTCGACGGCTTGGTCTCGACCGAGTCGAGCCCCTCGAAGCTGTAGAGCGTGTCGCCGGGGCGGACGGGGCGGTACCACTCCCATGTCCCGCCCGACACGAACGAGTGGATGCCTCGGTAGCTGCCACCCCGCAGCTCCCTGGCGGGACGCTCGCCGAGCAGCGGGGCGTTGAGGATGGCGGAGGCGATGGGCGGGGCGATCTGCCCGCCCCACCGGGTCGCGCGGCCGTAGTCGGGGTCGCAGTAGAGGGGGTTGTCGTCGCCGTAGCTGTTGGCGAAGTTGCGGATGTTCTCGACCGTCGCGGTGCTGAAGTACTCACGGGTCCGGCTCGCGAACATGCGCCCCAGGGCACGCCGGTCGCGCTCGATGTCCTCGTCGCTGATGCGGGCGGCCGTCGCCTCGTCGTACTCGGCGTTCGTCGCCTCCGCCGTCGTCGCCCCGCTCACGCGCCCTCCTCACCAATCAGTTAGATGATATTACTCTATCGCGTCCGCTCAGAACTTGAATACTTGGATGCACTCACGTGTGCCCAGGTATTCAGGTTCGGTCGGGGCGCGGCGCCGGTGAGGGGTGGAGCTGGTCGCGCACCGGGGTGAACTCGGGCATCACGAGGCCACGGCGGAGCCAGTTGGCGCCGTCCAACACCAGCGTGTGGCCGGTGAGGTAGGCCGCGTAGGGCGAGCACAGGTAGGTGGCGGCCCAACCGAGCTCGTGCACGCGTCCCACCCGCCCCGCCGGGACGAGCTCGGCTTGGCGGTCCAGCTCTCCGGCGACGCGCAGCGTCTCGGGCAGGTCGTGGTGGGGGAACGGCCCGGGGGCGAGGCCGTTGACGCGGATCCCGTGAGGTGCCCACTCCACCGCCAGCGACTGGGTGAGGTTGACCACGCCGGCCTTGGCCGCGGCGGAGTGGGCGGTGCCGGGCCCGCCGGTCCACGCGGTGGTGGCCGCGATGTTGAGCACCGTCCCCGGCGCCCCGGCCGCGATGCGGCGCCGGGCGAACTCGGTGCAGCACAGGAACGTCCCGTCGAGCACGATCTGCACGACGGCGCGCCAGCCCCCCGGCGACAGGTCCTCGGCAGAGGAGGGGAAGTTCCCGGCGGCGTTGTTGATCAGGATCGACACCGGACCGAGCGACGACTCGACGGCGTCGAACGCCGCGGCGACCGCCTCCGCCTCGCGCACGTCGACCTCGACGCCGGTCGCTGCCCCGCCGACCTCTTCGATCGCGGCGACCCCCGCGGCACGGTGCTCCTCGGACCGGCTGGCGACCGCGACGGCCGCCCCGGCCCGGGCGAACTCGATCGCCATGGCGCGGCCGAGCCCGGTGCCGCCACCGGTCACGAGCACGACGTCGTCCGCGAACGTGTCGGGGGGCAGCATCGGCGCCCCGATGGGTGGCGGCTCCGGCAGACCACGCAGCTGCACGACGTGCGACCTCCTAGCGTCCGCGGAAGTGCGGGGCGCGGCCCTCGCTCAGCGCACGTTTGGCTTCCTGGTGGTCCTCGGAGGCGAACAGCGCAGTCTGCGCTGCGAGCTCGTCGCGCAGCGCCTCGGCCGCCGACCGCCCACGGCTGGCGTCGACGAGATGCTTGGCGAACCCGAGCGCCAGCGGCGGTCCGGCGGCCAACCCGCGCGCGAACGCCAGCGCCTCCGCATCGAGTTCCGCATGCGGAACCACACGGTCGACCAGTCCCCAGTCCAGCGCGGTACCGGCGTCGACCGGCTCGCCGGTCATGATCATCCGCTTCGCGCGCGACCGCCCGACGAGCGGAGGCAGCAGCCACGACGCACCGGTGTCCGGCAGCAGCCCGAACCCCACCTCCGGCAGCGCGAACGATGCGTCGTCGGCGACGATACGGAAGTCCGCCGCCAGCGCGATCTCGCACGCCCCGCCGATGCAGTGACCCTGCACGGCCGCAACGACCGGCTTGGGAGCCTCGATCAGCCGGAGCGTCGCCTCCTGCGCACGCCGAACGAAGGTGTGGTCGGACTCGCCCGCTGCGCGCATGCCGAAGTCGTCGCGGTCGCGCCCCGACGAGAACGAGGGACCCTCACCGCGCAGCAGGATGCAGCGCACGCCCTCGTCGTCCGCGGCCTCGGCGATCAGCGGCCACCACACCCCGATGAGCGCGTCGCTGAGGGCGTTGTGCCGGTCGGGGCGGTTGAACGAGATGACCGCGACGCCGTCCTCGTCGCGACGGAGCACCGGCCCCTCGGTCAGCTCGCTCACGTCGGCCTCGGTTCGCGGGGCAGGCCGAGCACGCGCTCGGCGATGATGTCGAGCTGGATCTCGTCGGTGCCGCCCGCGATGCGGGTGCCCGGTACGCCGAGCAGGTACCCGGCCCACGCGTATCCGCCGAGGGCGCCACCGTCCGCCGCCACGTCGGGCCCCACCAACGACGCTGCCAGCGCACCGGCTGCCTGGTGCGCCCGCGTGAGCAGCAGCTTGCCGGCCGACAGCTCGGGTCCGGGGCGGTCCCCGGCCACCAGCCCCTCGTTGGTCCGACGCACGATCAGGTCGTGGATCCTCGCCTGCCGCGCGACCCGGCCGAGGTCGATGCTCGCCCCGACCTCGTCCTGACGTCCGGCTGCGACCAGCGCCCGAGCGAGCAGCCCGACCGGCACGTCGGCACCACCGGCCGAGATGGTGGCGCGCTCGCTCGTCAGCGTCGTGATGGCTGCTCGCCAGCCGTCGCCGACCTCGCCGATGCGGTGGTCGTCGGGCACGGCGACACCGTCCAGGAACACCTCCGAGAAGCCCGCCCCGCCGGTCATCTGCCGTAGCGGGCGCACGTCGACGCCGATCGCGGTCATGTCGATCAGGAACATCGTCAGCCCGCGGTGGCGAGTCGCTTGCGGGTCGGAGCGGGCCAGTGTCAGTCCGACGTCGGCGCTGGCTGACCACGAGGTCCACACCTTCTGTCCGGTGAGGCGCCACGAGCCCGACGTGTCGTCCCGCTCGGCGCGGGTCGCCACGCCGGCGAGGTCCGAGCCGGCCTCGGGCTCCGAGAAGAGCTGGCACGCGAACACGTCACCACGGTGCAGGTCTCGGAGGTAGCGATCCTGAACGACCGGCGTCCCGTGCGCGAGCAGCGTGGGCGCGACCATCCCGAGGCTGACGAGCAGCGGCGTGCGGTCGGGGGCCGCGTACTCGCGTTCCAACGCGGTGAACACGACCTCGTGCGCCAGCGGCAACTCACGCCCCCCGTAGCGCGACGGACCGGTCAGCCAGCCGTACCCGGCATCGAACTTCGTGCGCTGCCAGGCACAGGCGCGGCCGACGTGGGCGCGTTCCTCCTGTGGCCCGAACTCCTCGACGATGGCGATGTGCTCTGGCGCCGGGGTGGTCGGATCGGTCGGGTCCGGCCGCCGCTCGAGGTGCGCCTCCAGGAACGCACGCGCCTCCGCCGCGAACCCCTCGAGCGGGACTCCCATCAGGTGTGCCGCCAGGGCACCACGGGGGCGGTGCCGACGAGCTCGGTGGTGCCGCCGGTGGCGCGGCGCAGCACCAGGAAGTCCGCGCCCTTGAAGCCGCGGTGGTCCTCGGGTCCGAAGGTGATGACGGTGCCGGGCCCACCCGTGCAAGCGGGGAGCCGCCGCACGGTCTCGAGGGCGTCACGCAGACCCGTCGGCGTCGCGAGGCGCATGCGCCCGAGCCCGACCGCGAAGGCGTGGCCGAGGTCGTAGCCGGTCGACGCGGCCGAGTTGGCGGGGCGGTAGCCGAAGCGCGTCTCGAAGCGGTCGAGCACCGCGGCGAACACCTCGTTGCCCTCGTGGTACTGCTCGACCCCGACCCAGCCCTCGAGCAGCTCGGCGCGCTCGCGGTTGTAGGCCGCCGACACGAACGCCGTCGTCTGGATGCGGGGCGGGTCCCAGCCGATCTCCTCGAGCGCCTTGCGGAACACCTGGTTGAGCCCGCCGAAGCCGAGGTACACCAGCGCGTCGGGGTCGGCCGCGCGGGCGCTCTCGAGCGCCGCGACCAGCCCCTCGTGGCTCATCACGGTGTAGGCAGGGACCTGGGCCGCGATCTCCAGACCGCTCTGCTGCACGGCGTGCAGGAAGTGGCTGAGGTACTCCTGGCCGATCTGGGTCGTCTCCGCCAGGACGGCGACGCGCTGGTGAGCCTGGCTCGCCAGCCACGCCGCGATCACGTACGGCTCGTCGCCGAGGCCGCCGTTGCTGAGGTTGAACGCGTAGGGGCCCACGAACAGCTGGCTGCCGCAGATCGTGCCGGTGGGCACCTGTGCTCGAGCGATCTCGGGCAGCAGTGGCAGGCAGTTGTCGGAGGTCATGGGGCCGATCACGCCCAGTACGCGGTCCTCGTCGACGAGTTGGCGGTACGCGTCGACGACGGGGCGCGCGTCCGTCCACGGCTGCGCGCGGACCTCGCGGTGGACCACCTCGACATCACGTTCGACGATGCCACGCTCGGTCGCTTCCTCGAACGCGAGGCGGATCGCGTCCGGGAACGCGTCCGACAGGCCGGGGTAGTCGGGGAGGTCGACGAGCACGCCGACGCGGTACGGCTCGAGGGTGCGACCGTGGTAGCGGCGCACGTCGCCGCTGCCCGCCCGTCGTTCCTCGCTCACTCGTCCCTCCTCACCGCAGGCGCCACTCGGGGCGCTCGAACGTGGTGCGATCGACCTCGGTTAGCGGGTTGCCGATCTGGGTGTAGCTCAAGCCGTGCCGCTGCGCCACGGTGCGTGCGAGGTCGAGCGATTCCCACACCGCCCGGACCGTGCCCTGCACGGCGGCGGGAGGCTTGGCCGCGATGGCGGCGGCGAGCGCGTGGGCTCGCGGCCATAGCTCCTCGCGCGTCGTCACCTCGGTCACCAGGCCGATCTGCAGCGCTCGGTCGGCTGACATCCGCTCGTCGAGTCCGAGCAGGGCAATCCGCAGCGCGTCGCCGAGGTTGATGCGCCGGGCCAGCCCGATCGGTTCCAACGCCGCGGTCAGCCCGTAGGACACGTGCGGGTCGAAGAAGGTGGCGTCGTCGGAGCCGAGGATGATGTCGGCCTCGTTGAGCCAGTAGAACGCCCCGCCCGCGACCATCCCGTGCGCCGCCACGACGACCGGCTTCCACACGTCGTTGGCGCGGGGGCCGAGCCACGCCCCCGGGTCCTGCTGGCTCCAGGGGTTGTCGGGGAGGAAGAACCCCTCCTCGACGTCGACGCCGGTGCAGAAGGCGCGGTCGCCGTTGGCACGCAGCACGACGGCGTGGATGGCGTCGTCGAGACGCACGCGTCGCCATACCTCGACGAACTCGTCGCACATCGTCTGGTTGAAGGCGTTGAGCCTGTCGGGTCGGTCGAGCGTCACGGTCGCGACGTGGTCGGCCACCTCCCACGCGATGGTGTCGAATTTGTCCACCTCAGCCCGCGTGGAACGAGATCGCCTTGACCTCGGTGTAGGCGTCGAGGCCCTCCTCACCGAACTCGCGCCCGATGCCGGAGCGCTTGTAGCCACCGAACGGCGCCGCCGGGTTGAAGCTGCCGGAGCCGCCGTTGATCGAGATGCGCCCGGCCCGGATGCCAAGCGCCATCTCGTACGCGGTGCCGGCGTCGGCAGACCACAGTCCGGCGGCGAGGCCGTAGCGGGAGTCGTTGGCGATGGACACCGCCTCGTCGTCGTTGTCGAAGGGGATCACGACGCCGACCGGACCGAAGATCTCGTCCTGCGCGATGCTCATCGGCGACTCGACGTCGTAGAGCAGCGTCGGCTCGTAGAAGAAGCCGCGCTCCAGGTGGGCGGGGCGCTGCCCACCCACGGCGATCCGCGCGCCCGCCTCCCGACCCTCCGCCACGTAGCGCTCGACCCGGTCGCGCTGGCTGGCGCGGATGAGCGGCCCCATCATCACCTCGGGGTCCGCGGCGTCGCCGACCTTGATCGCGGCGGCCGCCTTGGACGCGCGGTCGAGGTAGTCGTCGTACACCGAACGGTGGACGATGTGGCGCGTCAACAGGGCACAGCCCTGCCCCGCTTGGGTCGTGATCTGGCCGACGCCCGCCCGGGCGGCGAGGTCGAGGTCGGCGTCGGCGCGCACGATCATCGGGGACTTACCACCGAGCTCGAGCAGTACACCTTTGAGCGTCGGGGCAGCGTTGGCCATGACCGCCGCCCCGACGAGGTCGGAACCGGTGAAGGTGACGAGGTCGACGCGTTCGTCGGAGGTGAGCTGCTCGCCGACGTCGACGTCGCCGGTCACGACGTTGAGCACACCGGGCGGCAGTCCCACCTCGTCGGCGAGGTCACCGAGCAGTAGCGCTTGCAGCGGCGTCAGCGGCGACGGCTTGAGCACCATCGTGCAGCCGACCGCCAGCGCCGGGCCGACCTTGGCGATGTTGAGGAAGAAGGGGAAGTTGAACGGCGTGATCGCGCTGACGACGCCAGCGGGGTCGCGCACCTTGACCGACGTGCCGAGCACCTTGGCTCCGCTGCGATCGCGGGTGACGGTGGGGGGCAGTGGCAGGACGCGCTCGCGCTTGCGCGCGGCATCGATGCAGAAGCGCAGGATCTCGAGCGGCGTGTCCACGTGCAGGCGCCCCGCGAGCGGCTGCGCCGCCCCGATCTCGGCGACCACCAGCGCGATCAGCTCGTCGCGACGCTCAGAGATGCGGTCGTGCAACGCCTGGAGCAGGTCGCAGCGCTCATCGGGCGACATCCGCGGCCACGGGCCGTCGTCGAACGCCCGGCGAGCCGCGGCGATGGCGTGGTCGACGTCGCCCTTGTCGGCGACCGCTACCGTGGCGATCGCCTCCTCGGTGGACGGGTTGATCACCACCTCGGTCCGCCCCGCGGTGGGCGAGACCCACTGGCCATCGACGTAGATGGCGGTGTGATCGCGGAGGAACGGCTGCACGTCGGCTCCGGTCGCTGCGAGACGCCAATCGTTATACCTAGTTATAGCATGGCGTCGGTGCTGGCACAGGTTCTCACGCACAGCGGGTGCTCGCTCTCGAACCGCGGCCACCGCCTCGTCCGGTCGTCGGTACCGGACCCGACCAACGCCCCTGGTCGTGCCCCGTGGACCTCCGGAGACTCGGACGTGGAGGACACCGTGCACGTGCCACCGTGCAGGTGCCGAGGACACCCTGGCACGGGAGAGGAGTAGGCCCGATGGAGCGCAACGTCGAGACGAGTCGGCCGATCCTGGTCGACGATCCCTGGCCCGTGGTCGAGCGCTTCCTCGACGAGCCGGCGTCGTGGCTGCCGGGTCCGGCCCACGAGCTCGCTGGCGGGCGGTTCCGGAGCACGATCCGTCTCGGACGGGTGACGCACGCCGTCGTCGCTGACGTCGGTGACGCCCGCTCGCTCGCAGAGGGGTGGGTCCGCGAGGTGGGCTGGACGCCCGCGTCGGGCAGGGGGACGCACGTGCGACAGACGCGCTACCTGCCCGGGTTCGACGGCGAGGTCGTGCTGCGCAACCCCGACCCCGACACGCTCGAACTCGAGATCGTCGGTCACTACCAGCCGCCGTTCGGCGTGGTCGGGGCGCTGGTGGACGTGATCGGCATGCACCGGGCCGCGGAGGTGACCGTCGACGAGCTCGCCGAGGACATCGTCGCCCGGCTCGAAGCGCTCAGCCGGGCACGCGTTCCCGCGTCGAGGTAGGTACATCGCATCGCGGGAGGAGGATGCGATGTACCAGGATGGATGGGTCACCCGTCGCCCACCGCCCCTGGAGCCGAGCCCTGCTACGCTGAATCGTTATACCTAGTTAGAGCAATTGCGCTCGGGAGCGGACGGCTTGGGCGGGTGG
This sequence comes from Actinomycetota bacterium, assembly GCA_019347575.1. Taxonomy (NCBI): domain Bacteria; kingdom Bacillati; phylum Actinomycetota; species Actinomycetota bacterium. The sequence goes on from JAHWKY010000005.1 coordinate 29,482, forward strand.
AGCGTCGCGGAGCAGGGGACGGCGACGCGCGCCTTCGCCGCCGCGGTCCAGGACCATGCCGAGCGCACCTTCCTCGACCTCGGGGGGGAGCGTCACACCTACCGCGACGTGGACGCGCGCACGCTGGGTCTGGCTCACGGACTCGCCGAGGAGGCGGTGACGGCGGGCGACACCGTGGCGACGATGTTCGACAACCACGTGGACGCGGTCGCGGCGTGGCTGGCGCTCAACCGCCTCGGGGCGGTCAACGTGCCGGTCAACACCGCGCTGAAGGGCGGGTTCCTCCGTCACGTCCTCGCTGACGCCGGCGCGCGCGTGGTGCTGTGCGACGCCGCGTACGCGCCCCGCGTCGCGGCGGTCGCGGCTGAGGTCCCCGCCCTCGAGGTTGTCGTCGTGCGTGGAGGGGTGCCGGCGCCGGACGGCCTCGGCAGCGCGCGCCTCGTCACGCGAGCCCTCGACGAACTCATCACCGACGAGCGCGCCCCGCTGCCCGACCGCAACCGCCCCGCGGACCTCACCTGCCTCATCTACACCGCTGGGACGACCGGTCCGTCCAAGGGCTGCATGATCAGCCACAACTACGCCTGCAACCTGGCCCGCCACTCGCTGCGCGGTACGGGGCGGCAGGCGGACGAGGTCGCGTGGACGCCGCTGCCGCTGTTCCACCTCAACGCCACCGCGGCCAGTGTCCTCGCCACGATGCTCCTCGGCGGCACCGTCGCGATCGCCGACCGCTTCTCGGTGTCGCGGTTCTGGCCCGAGATCGAGCGCAGCGGGGCGCGGCTGGCGATGCTGCTCGGCGCGATGATCCCCCTGATCGCGCGGGCTCCCGACAGCCCCGAGTCACAGGCGTGCCACGGGCAGCTTCGGCACGTGTCCGGGGCGCCGTTCCCGGCTGAGCTGCAGCAGGTGTTCCAGCAGCGCTTCGGCGTACGCACCTGCGGCTCCAACGTCTACGGGCTCAGCGAGGCCGCCCCCGTCACGAGCCTTCCGTACGGCGCCCCGCACCCGCCGGGGTCGTCGGGGCGGCGCAACGACGACTTCGACGTGCGCATCGTCGACGACGAGGACCACGAGCTGCCGCCGGGCGAGGTCGGCGAGGTCATCGTCCGACCTCTGAAGCCGCACGTGATGTTCGAGGGCTACTGGCGCCGCCCCGCCGACACGCTCGCGGTGCTGCGCAACCTGTGGCTGCACACCGGTGACTACGGCCGCTTCGACGACGACGGCTTCTTCTGGTTCGAGGACCGCAAGAAGGACTACCTGCGTCGGCGCGGCGAGAACATCTCCAGCCGCGAGGTCGAGGCCGCGTTCCTCCGCCACCCCGACGTCGAGGAGGTCGCGGCGCACGCGGTGCCCTCCGATCTCGGCGAAGACGACCTCAAGATCACTCTCGTCGTGGGCGCCGGCAGCGACCTCACCGAGGAAGCACTGTGCCGGTGGTGCATCGACGAGGTGCCGTACTACGCCGTCCCCCGCTACATCGAGTTCCGCGACGAACTGCCGAAGAACGCGATGGGGCGGGTCCTGAAGTACCAGCTCCGCGACGAGGGCGTCACCCCCTCCACCTGGGACCGCGAGACGTCCCGGGTCGAGGTGCCCCGCCGCTGACCCCAGGGAGGACCACGTGACCGCCAACCCGACGCGCCCCGCGGGGCGCTGGGGCTACCAGATCGTCGGCAGCTTCACCGACCTGAACCCCGCCGACCGCTTCCGTCCCATCCACGGCGTGCCGCCCGCGATGCAGTACCTGTACGGGTCGCTGTACACCGAGGACGGGCGCTACTTCTGGCCGATCCACGGCTTCTACCAGGAGCGCGGCCGGTTCCTGCACCTGTCGGAGTCGGTGCGGGGCGAGGACTTCGTCTACGCCCCCGAGGGCGACACGGTCTACAACGGCCCGATGAATCGCGGCGAGCGGGGCGGCTGGTGGGGCTACCGCCACCCCGAGACCGGGATGCCGGTCTACGAGACCGACGGCGACACGGTGCGCTGGACCGAGGAGCACGAGCTGCTCACCGTCACGGGCGAGGCGTTCGGTCGCGCGCTGCAGTTCTTCGTGCCTGACGAGGAGGATCCGCTGATCTACACCTCCCAGGCTCTGCGCATCACCGAGGGACACGTCAAGGGGTCGAAAGCCACGGGCTGGTTCTTCCACGACACGATGCACATGAAGGAGGGGAGCAACTACATCGTCTCGCCCTACCTGAAGCGCATCCAAGGCGCCTGGGTCGCGTTCGTCACCGAGTTCGAGGACGGCAACGTCCACATGGGTCATCTGGTGTGGGGCGTCGAGGGCTTCCAGCTCGCCATCATCGACCGCACGGACGGGCCCAGCATCGTGCACCGCGAGGTCGACGTCGCGGTCCGCCTCGACGACACCGGCTACCCCGACCACGTGACCTACACGACCACCCGCGGGGAGGAATGGATCTGGGAGGCCGCCCGGGGCGGACGCACCCCGATCCGCACCGACATCTCGCCCGACCACCGCTGGCGCGAGGGCGTCGTCCGCCGCCAGGGCGACGACCGCCCCGTCGCCGTCGCCGAGGCCCTCATGGAGGTCTACAACGATCGTGTCCCGCTCACCTGACGAGCAGGACGCGGTGACAGAAACGCGCGTGGAGGCGGGTTGCCGTCAGGCCGAGGGGCCTTGGTCGCGTTGGCGGTGACGGAAACGCGCGTGGAGGCGTGTTCCCGTCAGGCCGAGGTTCAGGCGAACAGGTCGATGAGGGTCTTAGAACCGCGGCCGTTGAGCATGTGGTGGCCGATGGCCTCCATGTGCTCGCGCCAGTGGCTCTCGGCACCGTCCGCGTCGTTGCCCGTCACCAACTCGAGCAGCCGCTCGTGGGAGCGGTGCGCGCGGCGCATCTCCTTGGTGCCCTCGGCGCTGTCGCTCGCCTCCGACATCACGACCTGGGTGTGCCGGTCGATGATCTCGGCGAGGATCTCGGCGAACACCGCGAGGGTCTGGTTGCCGGCGAGCTCGATGACCTGCTCGTGGAACCGTGCCGACGCGTGCGCGAACGCGACGCTGTCGCCGATCGCGTCCTGCTCCTGATGCAGCACGTCTCCGAGCTGGCCGATCTGCTTCGCGCGGGCGGCCTTGGCGAGCATGCCCGCGGCCGCGGGCTCGATGAGCAGGCGTGCCTCGTAGACGTCGCTGATCTTGGTCCCTCGTACCTGCAGCACGAGGCCGGCGAGCTTGGCGGCGACCTCGGAGCTGGGGGTCAGGATGCGCGCCCCGCCACGGGAGCCCCGGCGGATGGCGATGAGACCCTCGGACTCCAGCACGCGGAAGGCCTCGCGGAGGGTGGGCCGCGACACGCCGAACTGCTCCATGAGTTCGGCTTCCGGCGGCAACGAGTCGTCCTCGAGCAGCTCGCCGCGCACGATCCTGCGACGGATGTTGTCCGCGACCAGCTCCGCGGTCTTCGGTACACGGACCTTCGAGGTCGCGGCCACGGCAACTCCTCGTGTTACCAACGGTGAACTAGGTTAGCCGATTGCGGTTGGGACTCATCGGAACCTCGCGCTCGTCCGACCAGGGCGGAGCCGAGCGCGCGGTCGTGGTGATCGGGGTGTCCGAACAGCACGAGGGAGGACATCGCCCGCCGGTAGTACAGGTGGGCAGGGTGCTCCCAGGTGAAGCCGATGCCGCCGTGGACGTGGATGGTCTCGGTGGCGATCCACGCGGCGCCTTCTGCCGCCGCCGACTTGGCCGTCGCCGCAGCGAGGGGGAGCGCGGCCGGATCCCGATCGGCGCACCAGAGCCCGTACGCGGTCGCGGCTCGCGCGGCCTCGACGCGGATCAGCATCTCGGCGCAGCGGTGCTTGATCGCCTGGAAGCTGCCGATCGGGCGACCGAACTGGTGTCGCTCCGTGGCGTACGCGACCGACATCTCCAGGCATCGGGACGCGACGCCGACCAGCTCCGCGGCCAGGCTCACCGCTGCGACATTGCGCATCTCGAGCAGGAGCGCCCCGGCGTCCGCGACCAGCAGCTGCGCTGGCGTCGATCCGAACGCGACCGCTGCCTGCTTGCGGGTGAGGTCGAGCGTCTCGGTGGCCTCGCGGTCCAGCCCGTCCGCGTCGGCATCGACGAGGAAGAGTTCCACCCGCCCGTCCGGCGAGCGCGCGAAGACCAGCAGCGCATCCGCTGCGATGGCATCGAGCACGGGCCCGGCGTCACCGTCGAGCGCCCACCCGTCCTCGTCCCTCGCGGTCACGCGGACGTCCTCCGCGTCGTCGCCCAGCGGGAGCACGACGGTCGCGAGGCCGTCGCCGGCCGCGACCCGTCGCAGCGCGTCGCTCGCCACCTCGGTCGCGTCGGCGGCGGTCAGGCATCTGACGGCGAGCGCGGCGGTCGTCAGCAGTGAGGGAGCAGCCAGTGTCGCCCCGGCCGCCCCGAGCACCACTCCGAGCGTCCGCAGATCCTGGCCCCCGCCGCCGAGATGCGCAGGGACCACCAGACCGAACGCGCCGACGTCCACCAGGTGCCGTCGCAACTCGGCATCGAGCTCGGAGTCCGAGTCCGCCGTCGCCCGGACCGCAGCTTCGGTGGCGTGGCGCGCGAACAGCTCGCGGACGACGGCGTCGAGCTCGCGTTGCTCGTGCGTCGGCAGCAGCGTCGGCACCGGTCCTCCCGCTCTACGGCGATACGTACAACGTAGTGCTATCGTATAGATGAATGTTCGGAACCGGGAAACTGGAGGGATCGCGTGACGCAGAACCAGGTAGGCGACTACTCGTTCCAGGCCCTGATCGGCAGCTTCGAGCCGCGGCTCGACGAGCTGCGACCGTGGCTGCCCAAGATGGGCCTGTCACAGCAGACCGTCTACTTCTACGGCGGCTTCACCGACGCCGACGGCAACCGCTACGCGGTCGAGCGCAAGTTCACCGGTCCGATGACCGCCGGCGTCTGGCTCATGTCCGACCGCAGCGGCGAGCAGCTGCTCGATCCCGGCACGGTCCGCAGCACCCGAGGCGAGGTGCGTCGCACCTTCGAACCGGGCCGGCTCCAGTACGCCGATCAGCTCATGGCTCGACTGGGGGAGGAGCTGGCTCCCATCGGGGAGCAGGGACTCGACCTGCTCGTCACCGACGACGACCTGTCGTGGACGGAGGGGGAGCTGTTCAGCGTCCGCGGCGACCGGCTCGGGCCCGGTGTCCAGATCGCGGCACCCATGGCCGAGGAGACCTTCCTCTACACGAGCCAGATCTACCCCGTCACGGGGACCGTCCTCGGCGCCGAGGTCCGGGGCTTCGTCTTCCTCGACCACGGCTACTGGCCCCACGGTCGCGACTGGAAGGAGTCGCGCATCTTCACCGACATCCAGGTCGGGTGGGGGGTCTTCGCGAACGAGTACACGGACGGAACCATCGAGTGGGGCCACCTGTGCCGGGGGACCGACGGTAACTTCACCTTCGGCATCGCGCACGATCAGGACGGGTTGATCGCCCGCGGTACCGACGTCGAGGTGCGGATGGATCTCGACGACGCGTCGTACGTTCCACGCGCCACGTTCGGTCTCGGAGGCGAGGTGTGGGAGTGGCGGGGTCACGAGAAGGGCCAGCTCAAGCAGTTCAACAACGCCAGGTGGGGCGGCTACCGCGCCCAGCTCGGTGACACGCGTCGGCGCGGTGACGAGCGCGAACTCGCGCACGGCTTCTCGTGGCTGGAGTGCTTCGCTGACCGCATCCGCTCTGACGAGATCGAGCCCGTGGACGAACCCGTCGCTGCTGGGGTAGGCTGAAACATCTAAAGAGGTTAGATGTATTTGACGAGTCGATGCACTCATCGAGGTTGGGTGTCCCGGCCATGACGAGGCGGGTATGACGGCGACCCTCCGACGCACGGCGCTACTCACGCTCGCGTGCGTGGTGGCGGTTGCCTGCGGAGGGACCTACCACCCCGAGACACCCGACCAGGCGATCCTGGTCGATGCCGGCGAGGTGGTCGCGGGCGGGCAGGACGATGGGGGGACCGGCGACGACACGAGCACCGCCGGCGGTGAGCCGTCCGTGGTCAGCCCCACGGGTCCCACGGGCACCACCTCGGGCACGACGGGCGCGGGGTCGACGACCGGAGATACCACCGGCGGCGCAACGGGTGGGTCGACCGGAGCGTCCTCCACGACCAGCGGCACGACCTCGACGACGGGCTCGAGCACGACCGGGTCGGCCAGCACCGGCGAGGAGGTACGGCCGCAGCGCAGCGAGATCCGCCTCGGGCTCGTGGCCCCGCTGTCCGGACCCATCGGCCCGATTGGCCGAGCTTGGGCCGAGGCCGCGCAGGCGATCGTCGGTCAGGCCAACGAGCAGGGTGGGATCGACGGCGTCCCCATCCGGCTGTTCGTCGAGGACGACAAGTTCGACCCGCAGCGAGGACGTCGCCTCATCCAGCAGCTGATCGACGAGCAGCAGGTGTTCGGCTTCGTGGGGATCCTCGCCCCGGCGACGCTCGAGCAGTCGATCCCCGACATCGAGGCGGCGGGCACGCCGGTGCTGCCCAGCGACGGCTCGGCGAACTCGTTCGGGAGCCGCTGGCTGTTCCCCAGTTTCCCCATCTGTGACCGCAACTTCGGCGGGGCGATGGATCACGCCATCGACGCGCGCGGGACCAAGGACGTGGCGCTGCTGATGGTCACGGTAGGGGCTGCAGATCAGTGCGGTGACCACGTCCAGGCCATAGCCGAGGCCCGTGGCGCGACCGTGGTGTACCGAGGCAGCGTGTCGCCGGGGGGTTCCGACTGCCAGCCGCAGGTGATCAACGCGCGGAGTCGCGGAGCCGACACGGTCCTGATCCTGGCGGACAACCTCGGCATCGTGAAGTGCGTGCGCTTCATGAAGCAGCAGGGCTGGGACCCTCACGTCGGCGTGTCCACCAACATCGTCGACGACCCAGGCCTCTTCGAGGGCCTAGGCGAGGACGCCGAGGGGATCTTCAGCACGACCCCGTTCGAGACGGTCAACTCGCCCGAGTTCGAGGCGTTGTGCGGACAAGCGCTGCGCCGCTACTTCCCGGACTCTCCGCTGCAGTTCTTCTCGATCACCCAGTGCATCGGCGCGCACCTCTTCATCGACACGCTCCGAGCGATCGGCCCGGATGCGACCGGAGAGGAGTTCGTCGAGTACCTCGAGTCGGCACCGCCGTGGGATCCCGGTGGCCTCGGTCCGGCCTTCGACTACCGCCCCGAACCCAACGAGTACGTCGTGCACCTGCCCTTCGACCTCACGCGCGCGGCGGAGGTCAGGGACGGCGAGTGGGTGATCATCTCCGAGCTGTTCCAACCGACCATCCCGTGAGCCACGGGAGGACACCATGCTGAACCGCTTCCGCCGTCCCATCGTCGACCTCGTCGGTGCCGGGCTGATGGTCGTGGGCCTGCTGTTCGTGCTGGCCGGCTACCTCGGGGTCCGTGACCAGCAGTCGGTCGTCGAGCAGATCCCCTACCTCGCCAGCGGTGGCATCGGTGGGTTGGCCTTCCTGGCCGCTGGCGCATCGCTGTTGCACCTGACGCGTCAGGCGCGGATCGAGGAGCACATCGAGGAGCTCGCGATCCGGCAGGAGGCGATGGAGGAGGCGCTCGAGCACTTCATCCTCGCCGTCAGCGAGTCCACCGACCTGCAGGTCCCGCTCGACGAGCTGCTCGACCGCCGCCGCCGCGACCGCAACGGTCACGTCAGGGAGCAGATGCCCCAACTGCGGTCGTCCGCCGTGGCCAGCGACGAGGACGCGTGAAGGTGCGCCGCGCCGGTCTGCTGATCGCCGCCGCCGTGGTCGGCGTGGCGGGACTGCTGCCCGTGGCAGGCACCGCCCAGACCCCCAAGCTGGCCAGCGGTGTGGCGACGGCGAGCGGTGTCTACGCGCGCTACGCCGACCAGGAGACCTTCTTCCCTGGCGCGACGACCCCGCCTCCCGACGGCAACTCCATCTTCGCATCGGCGGGTGTGGACCGCACCGGCATCGCGGTTGCGACGGCCGCGATGTCCTACAGCGGGTACATGGAGCTGCTCGGAGCGATCAACGGTGTCGCCCCGCCGGGCTTCCCCGCGTTGCCTGCCGACACGATCGCTGACAGCGTCCGTGCTCGGGTCGAGGGCGTGCCGCCGAAGGAGCAGGACGCGTCCGTGGCCGCACAGGAGGGCATCGAAGGTGGCCGGGCGACCGCTCGCCTCGAGGAGGGGCCGATCGCGTCGGCTGTCGCCGTGGGCACAGGCGTCGCCGGCCTGCCCGACGTGTCGTTCGACCAGGGTCGCGGCCGAGCTGACGTCGCGGACAGCGGCACCGCGGCGACGAGCGAGTCGCTGGTGGAGCTCCGCGATGTGGCCATCGGCGGCGCGCTCCACATCGACTCGGTGGTGCTGACGGGAAGCGCGTCCGCCGACGGTGCCCACGGTCAGGCCGACGGGTCGGTCGTGGTCGACCGCGCCACCGTGGGCGAGACGCCCGTCCTCATCGACGAGACCGGGATCCACGCCGCTGGACAGGACGCCCCACTCGGGGCCGACCCCGTGTCTGGCGCGCTCGCCGCGGCGGGGATCACCTTCCTGGGGGCGGGGACGGTGACGGAGGAGCCAGGACCCGAGCGTTCGGTCGTCGAGGCGCAGGGTCCCGCGTTCCGCGTCACCTCGCCCGATGGACACACGGTCGACTACGTCCTCGGCAAGCTGCAGGCCGTCTCCACCTACGTCGCGGCCGAGACCGGTCCGCAGCCGGCGCCACCGCCAGTGCTCACCGAGCCCGGACCGTCCCCGACCGCCGGACCGGCGGTCGTCACGCCGACGGTCCCACCACCGGCTCGCGGCACGGCGCGGACGCCGACGACTTCCGGCGTGGCGGCTCCGCCCGCGACGCCCGAGGTCGCGCCTGACGCGAGCGCGCCGCGGTCACCGACCGGTCAGGCGCTCGCGTGGGACATCGAACCGCTGATCCTGTCCCGCGCGGCAGCCGACGACGAGCCAGCGCGCGTGGACACGCTGTACCTGATCCTGCTGATGGCCGCGGTCCCGCTCGTCCTCGTTGGCGTCGTGCGACCCTGGCGTGGCTGGCGCTCGGGAGCGGGCTGATGCTGCAGCTCGCGGTCAGCGGGCTTCCGCTCGGAGGGATGTACGCCCTCGCGGCGCTCGGCATCGTGCTGATCTACCGCACCACCGGGACGCTGACGCTCGCTCAGGGCGGCATCGCCACCGCGGCCGCGTTCACGTTCGACGCGCTGTGGACCGACGTGGGCCTGCCGTTCCCGATCGCGGCGCTCGGGGCGCTTGCGGTCGCGGCGATCATCGGCTGGGTCCTCGAGCGGATCATGCGGGTCATCGGGCAGGGCCAGGTTCTGGCCCAGGTGATCGCCACGTTGGGTGTCTCGGGGATCCTGCTCTACGTGGTCGGGCAGCTCTTCGGGGCGGAGACGCGCTTCGTGGACTCGTTCTTCCCCGCGGGAACGGTCACGGTCGTCGGTGTCGCCCTGAACTGGACCCAGATCGCGGTCATCGTCATCGCTGGCCTGCTCGCGGGTGCGCTGGCGCTCGGACTCGCGCGCACGCGCCTCGGCACCGCGGCGCGTGCCGTCAGCCAGAACCGGCTGGCCGCCCAGCTCGCCGGGATCGACGTGGTACGCGTCGAGACCGCCTCGTGGGTCACCGGCTCGCTGCTCGCCGGCGTCGCCGGGATCCTGCTCGCTCCGCTGCTCTTCCTCGACACCGTCCAGCTCGCGCTGTTCTTCGTCGTCAAGCCGTTCGCGGCAGCCGTCGTCGGGGGACTCACCGGTCTCGGGCTGGCGTTCGCGGGTGGGGTCACGCTCGGCGTCATCGAGGGCATCGTCAGCCAGTACAGCGTCATCCCCGGGATCACCGAGACGGTTCCGTTCGTCATGATCATCGTCGCGCTGCTGGTGCGCCAACGCATCTCGGCGGACACGACCAAGCCCCTGGTCCGCGAGCCCACGGTCCGTCCCGGCAGCGGTTCGCTGTGGCCGGGGTTCGCGCTGCTCGCGGTCGCACTGGTAGCCGTGCCGTTGCTGGGGGCCGCTGACGTGACGACCCTCAAAACCGCGGCCATCTTCGCGCTGGTGGCCCTGTCCCTCGTCGTCCTCACCGGGTGGGTGGGACAGGTCTCGCTGGCGCAGATGGCACTCGTCGGGATCGGCGGGTTCGTGGCGGCGGCTCTCGCGACCCGGATCGGTCTGCCGTTCCCCGTGGTGGTCGTCGCCGCACCGCTCCTGGTCGTGCCGTTCGCGCTGGCGATCGGCATCCCGGCGCTGCGGTTCCGAGGCCTGCTGCTCGCAGTCGTGACGCTCGCGTTCGGTTCGCTCGCGTTCTACAGCCTGTTCCAGTGGGACGCCTTCACGGGCGGGACGGATGGCCGGCGGCTCCCGCCGCCGGAGGCGTTCGGCATCGAACTCGGCGTCGGCGACCGCTACGCGTACCTCGTGATCGTGGTAACAGCCGTCGTCTTCCTGGCGGTCCGCAACCTGGCCCGGTACCGCATCGGCGGGGCGTTGCTCAGCATCCGCGAGTCCGAGGACGGCGCCGCGTCGCTCGCGATCGGCGTGATGTCGCGCAAGCTGCTGGCGTTCGCGCTGTCCGGTGCGATCGCGGGTCTGGCAGGTGTGCTGCTCGCCTACGACGTGCAGACGGTGTCGTTCGAGCAGTACAGCCCGTTCGCGTCGTTCAGCGTGTTCGCGCTCGCCGTCTTCGCGGGGATCGAGTCGCTCGCGGGCGCACTCCTGGCGGGAGTGCTGTTCGCTGCCGCCCCGGTGCTGCTGGAGTTCCTACCGCTGCAGGTGGACGACCAGATCGTCTCGTCCGTGGGGGTCGTGCTCACGCTGATGCTGCTGCCGGGTGGCTTGGTCCAGCTCGGGCGCAGGCTGCGGACGTCCGCGCTCCGACCGGCACTCGCACAGGTCGCGGGGCTGCTGAGGTGGTCGAGGTGATCAGCCCGCCGCTGCTCGACGCACGTGACGTGACCGTCCGGTACGGGGGGGTCACCGCGGTCGACCGCGCGAGCGTCCAGGTCGACGGCGGGGAGATCGTCGCGTTGATCGGGCCCAACGGCGCCGGCAAGACCTCGATGTTCAACGCGCTGACCGGTGTCGTCCGTCCGGCATCGGGCACCATCCGGCTGGGCGGGCTGCGCGTCGACGACTACGCGCCGCACGAGCGCGCCCGACTCGGCATGGGACGCACGTTCCAGCACGCCGAGCTGTTCCAGCGCTTCAGCCTGCGCGAGAACCTTGTGCTGGCGCACTACGGGGCAGGCCGCAGCGGTCTGATCGCCGGCCTCCTTGGCTTCGCTACCGCCCGCCGCGATCGTGTCGTGGCCGAGCAACGCGCCGAGGAGTTGCTCGTCGCCACCGACCTGCTCGAGCACGCCCAGACGCCGTGCGCCGACCTGCCCTACGGCCTCCAGCGCATCGCCACGGTCGCGCGCGCCCTCGTCGTCCCCCCACGGATCCTGCTGCTCGACGAGCCGAGCGCCGGCCTGGGCCCGTCGGAGTCGGAAGAGCTCGCGGCGACCATCACCCGGATCCGCGACCTGCTCCACATCCCGGTGCTGCTGATCGAGCACAACATGGAGCTGGTCATGGGCGTCGCCGACTACGTGTACGTGCTCGACTTCGGGGTCCCGCTCGCGGAGGGGCGCCCCGATGAGGTCCAGAACGACCCGACGGTGATCCGCGCCTACCTCGGGGCAGACGACGAGGCGGAGGATGACGCCCTTGTCGGCTGACGCGGTCACCGAGGTCCTCCCCGAGGCCCCGATGCTGTCGGTGCGCGGGCTGTCGGTGAGCTACGGGCGCACGCGAGCGGTCGTGGACCTCGACCTCGACATCGCCCCGGGCGAGACCGTCGCGCTGCTGGGCGCCAACGGCGCGGGGAAGTCGTCGACCCTGCTGGCGCTGTCCGGTGTCGTGCCGTCGAGCGGGGAGGTCGTCTTCGACGGCGATCGCATCGACGGCCGCCACCCCCACGAGATCGTGCGTGCCGGCGTGATCCAGGTTCCCGAGCAGCGCGCCGTCTTCCCCGACCTGACCGTCGCCGAGAACCTCGAGATCGGCGGCTTCGCCCACCCCGCGGGTGCCGACCTCGGGGCCGACCTGGCCATGGTCCACGAGGCGCTGCCACGGCTGAAGGATCTGGCACGGCAGCGTGCCGGCACGCTGTCCGGCGGCGAGCAGCAGATGCTCGTCCTCGCCAAGGCGCTCGTCGGTGGTCCACGACTGCTGATGATCGACGAGCTGTCCCTCGGGCTCGCGCCGATCGTCGTTCGTGACCTGTACCGGGTCCTGAGCCAGATCCGTGAGCGTGGCGTGTCGATCCTGCTGGTCGAGCAGTTCGTTCCCCTCGCCCTGCGGCTGGCCGATCGGGCGCTCGTGCTGCAGAAGGGTGAGGTCGTCTTCAGCGGCACGGCTGCGGAACTTCGGTCGCGACGTGACATCCTTGAGGTCAGCTACCTCGGGGAGCGGACGTGACCGACGCACGAGGCATCATCGGCTACGGCGTCCACCTGCCGATCCACCGGCTCGATCGCGGCGACATCGGACGCGCGCTGGGCCGCCCCGTCGGGCACGGCAGCCGTACGGTCGCATCGTTCGACGAGGACGCGGTCACGATGGCGACGACCGCCGGCCTGCGCGCGCTGTCCGCCATCCCCGGCATCGCCGTCGATCGGTTGTTGTTCGCGACGACCTCGCCGCCACTCGCCGACCGCACGAACGCCACCGATATCCACGCGGCACTCGGGCTCGACGAGAGCGCTGCGGCGTTCGACCTGGTCGGCTCCGTCCGCTCCGGTGTCGCTGCGGTGCGCGCTGCCCTCGACGCCGACGGCACCGTAGTGGTGACCACGGGTGACGTCCGCACCGGGCGCCCGCAGAGCGCGGACGAGGCCGAGGGCGGCGACGCCGCGGCTGCTCTCGTCATCGGCAGCGGTGAGGGCGTGGTCGCGGAGCTGCTCGCGGACGCGACCGTGACCGTCCCGGTCCGCTACCGCTGGCGCCGGCCGGGCGAGTCCACGGCCTCGACGTGGGAGGAGCGCTTCGGAGAGCACGCGCTCGTCGAACCCACGGTCCGTGCGATCGCGGCGGCGCTCAAGCAGGCCCAGCTCGAACTCGCCGGTGTCGACCACCTCATCGTCACCGGTACGCACGCCCGGGCGGCACGCCGTGTGGCTTCGGCCGTCGGAGCCGACGACGCGCTGGTGGACGACCTATCGGCGTCGGTCGGCAACGCCGGCACCGCCCACCCGTGGCTGCTGCTGGGGAACGTGCTGGATCGGGCCGAGCCCGGCGCGGTGGTGGCGCTCGTGACCGTCACCGAGGGCGCCGACGTGCAGATCTGGCGCGCCACTCCAGCGTTGGCAGACGGGCGCGCCGCCCCGACCGTGGCCGCTCAGCTCGTACGTGGTCGGCCGGTCGACTACCTCACCTACCTCACCTGGCGCGGGTTCCTCGCCCGCCAGCCGCCCCGACGCCCCGACCCGGTCCCACCGGCGCCACCGCCGAGCCTGCGCCACGCTGACTGGAAGTTCGGGTTCGTCGCGGGGCGCTGCTCCTCGTGCGGCGAGCGCAACGTGCCTCCTCAGGAGGTGTGCTTCGCCTGCGGGGCGGTCGGCGCGATGACCGACGAGCGTCTCGCGAGCGAACGTGGCACGATCACAACGTTCTCGATCGACCGCCTGGCGTACTCGCTGCACCCGCCGGTCGTGACGGCGGTCGTCGACCTCGACGGAGGTGGGCGCACCGACCTCGAGATCACCGATGCGGTCCCGGAGGACATCGCGGTCGGCGACCGGGTGTCGTTCGCGTTCCGCATCAAGCACCAGGCCGACGGTGTGCCCAACTACTTCTGGAAGGCGATCCCCGAGCGGGAGGCAGACTGATGGCGAGCAACGGCATCCGCGACCGCGTGGCCATCGTCGGGATGGGCTGCACGCCGTTCGGTGAGCACTGGGATCGCGACCCGGGCGACCTGCTCGTCGAGGCGTCGCAGGCGGCGTTCGCGTCGGCGGGCGTGACCCGCGACGACGTCGATGCGTACTGGGTCGGCACCCTCGGTTCGGGCGAGAGCGGCCTCACCCTCAGCCAGCCGCTCAAGATCGCGAACAAGCCGGTCACGCGGGTCGAGAACTACTGCGCCACCGGCTCGGAGTCGCTGCGGATGGCCTGCTACGCGGTGGCCTCGGGGGCCTACGACGTCGCGATGGCCACGGGGGTCGAGAAGCTCAAGGACTCCGGCTTCTCGGGGCTGACGATGTCGCCACGTCCGTCCGACGGCACCGCGACCGAGACCACCGCGCCTGCGGGGTTCAGCCGCATCGTCCCCGCCTACGCGGCCAAGTACGGCGTCGATCCCGACGAGCTGAAGGATGCCATCACCCACATCGCCTGGAAGAACCACCGCAACGGCAGCCTCAACCCGCTGGCTCACTTCCGGCGCGAGGTGAGCAAGGACGCCATCGCGTGCTCACCGCTGGTCGCCGGGGCGCTGGGGATCATGGACTGCTCCGGGGTGAGCGACGGCGCCGCCGCGGCCATCGTCGTCCACGCCGAGGACGCCGAGCGCTACACCGACCGCCCGATCTACGTCAAGGGACTCGCGCTCGCAGCGGGTAGCGGGACCGGCGCGATGGACCGCAGCTACGACCACACGACCTTCCCCGAGGTCGTGGCCTCCGCCGCCGACGCCTACCAGCAGGCAGGCCTCGACGATCCTCGCGCTGACCTCATGCTCGCCGAGGTCCACGATTGCTTCACCCCCACCGAGATGGTCCTGATGGAGGACCTGGGCTTCGCCGAACGCGGGCACGCCTGGAAGGAGGTGCTCGCCGGCACCTTCGACCTCGACGGCGTGCTGCCGGTCAACCCCGACGGTGGCCTCAAGAGCTTCGGCCACCCCATCGGTGCGTCCGGTCTGCGGATGCTGTACGAGTGCTGGCTGCAGCTGCGCGGTGAGGCCGGGGAGCGGCAGATCAGCAACGGGCGCACGATGGCGCTGACCCAGAACCTCGGCGGTGGCCCCGGACACGCGGTGTCGTTCGTCTCGGTCGTGGGCAGCCAGCCGAGCGCGTGACCGCGCCGACGACGCCGACGATCGATCCCGCACGGGCCGTCGGGGCCGAGCTGACGGCGCCCGACGGTTCCTGGACCGACCGCGACGTCATGCTCTACCACCTCGCGGTCGGTGCTGGCGCGGACCCGCTCGACCGGCAGGAGCTGTCGCTGACCTACGAGCGCGACCTGCGCGTGCTCCCCACCTTCGGGGTCATCGCGGGCAGCATCCCGCTCGAGCAGGTCCTCGCCGTCGAGGGCCTCGACTTCGATCCCCGGATGCTGCTGCACGGGGAGCAGGAACTCGAGGTCCACGCCGCACTCCCCGTGGCCGCGACCGTGCGCACGCGCGGTTCGATCGCTGGCATCTACGACAAGGGCCGCGACGCGGTGGTAGTCATCGAGTCGACCACCTCCGACGCCGAGGATCGACCGCTCGTGACCAACCGGTACACGCTGTTCCTCCGCGGTGCGGGCGGCTTCGGGGGCGAGTCGTCCGCCCCGCCGGCCCCCGATGCCCCCGACCGGCTGGCGGACCTCGTCGTCGAGACACCGACGCTGCCCCAACAGGCGCTGCTGTACCGGCTCTGCGGCGACCGCAACCCGCTGCACATCGACCCGGAGGTCGCCCGCGCTGCCGGGTTCGAGCGGCCCATCCTGCACGGGCTGTGTACGTACGGGATGGTCCTCCGATCGGTGGTCGGGGCGGCGCTCGACGGCGACTCGGACGCGGTGCGTTCCTACCGCGCACGCTTCTCAGGCGTCGTCTTCCCCGGTGAGACCCTCGTGACCGAGGTGTGGCGTGAGGGCGCGGTGCTGCACCTGCGGGCCAGCACGGTGGAACGCGGGGCGCCGGTCCTCACCCGCGCCGCGATCGAGGTGCACTGACCTCCCTCGCGCGCCCTCGCAGCGACGATCACGCGGTCGGCAGCATCGACGCCCGGTCCTTCATCCGAGGTGTCCGGCCCTGTTTACGATATCGTTGACATATCTGTACACTGAGGTCGTGGCTACCACGAAGATGCTTCGCGTGTCGGCGCGCACCCACGAGGGGTTCAAGCGCGAGGCCGAACGCCGCGGCGAGACCATCGACAGTGTCGCGGCAGCCGCACTGCGGGCGTTGCGCCAGAAGGAGATGGGGCGGCAGTTGGCCGAGCCGCTGCGTGAGGACGAGCAGGCCTGGCTCGATGCTGACCTCGGGTGAAGTCCTCGCGGCCGACCTCGGCGAGCCGGTCGGACGCGAGGCCGGCTTCCCCCGCCCGGTCGTGGTCGTCACCGCCCAGGTGGTGCTGGCCCAGGGCCCGAACGTCGTCCACATCGTCCCGGTGACCTCCACCCGCCGCGGGTTCCGGTCCGAGGTCGATCTCGACCCCGACGACGACAACGGGCTGGGCGAACCGTCAACCGCCCAGTGCCAGCACCTGCGAGCCGTGTCGGTCGATCGGCTCGGGGAGTCACTCGGCTACGTCGGACCAGCCGCACTGCTGCAGATCCGCGAGACGATCGCCGACCTCCTCGACCTCTAGTCGAACTCGAGTTCGACGTCGAGCGGCTGTGGGTCGAGCCCGTCGATGCAGCCCTGTGCCGCCCCGCGCCGGAGACGAACTCGGGCGGGCCGTCCGAGGTGTCGATCGAGATCGGTACCGACACCGCGCGGTCGTCAGGGCCGAGCGGAACCTCGCTCTGGTCCGGCGAGATGAGCCGCTTCATGACGTCCCCCCGACCGCTCCCCCTCGAAGGCAGGGTCCATCTCGATGCACGAAGTCCACGACTGGCGCGAAGCTCAGCGGCTCTACGGTTGCGTACGCGAAACGTAGACTCACCTGTTCCCGTACGTCCCCTCCTTCGGGGCGGATAACGAACGTCACGGTATCTGCGTCGGGATCGATGTAGCTCCCGTCTAAGCTGACGTTCCCCGCGAAGGCAGTGAAGCTGTCCCCGGCCACCGAACGGTTGAGGTCGACCTCGAAATAGTCGCCGTCGATGTGTCCCGAGACGGTCGTGCGCATGGCCGCCGTCTCCGTCGCCGGAATATTCACTAACGTCACCACCGCCGCGAACGCGCCGGGAAATTCGCTCAGGCTCCCCGTCAACCCCACTACGTCGTAGCCGGATAGCTCGAGGGGCGACGGGACACTCCCGGCGTGATGGACATCCCCTGTGGGATCGGCGATGCTGAAACTCTCAGCCGACAGACATGGAGCTGGGGCCCGTCCACTCCCTCGCCCGAGTGCAAGGCTCAGGGCGCCGACGGCATCGACCAGACCGTGACCGGCATCGAACGAGGTGGTGTGATCGGCGTTGCCGGCTCGGTTCCCGTCGGGGTCTTCATACACGTCGGGCTCGAAGTGCTCCGTGGGGAGAAACTGGTAGGCGGAGTCTTCGAGGATGTCCTCGACCGCGCCGGGCGTAAGGTCCTCGTCGGCCTGGGCCAACTGGGCGACCAGGCCCGACACGTAGGGAGCCGCGCCCGAGGTCCCATCGACGAACGCGTACGCCCCATCGGCGGCGCGGCCGGTGCAGATATCCGTCTGGGGAGGACAGGCGACCAGGAGGTCGACCCCCGGCGCGGCGATATCCGGATAGGTGGAGGGATCACCCTTGAGTCCCCGAGAGCTGAAGTCGGCCACCCGGAGATCACGATCGCCGGCGTTGCCGTCGTCATAGGCTCCCACGCCGAGGACCCCCGGGGCGGGGTTCTGGGCGAGGAAGCTGGTCCGGCTGCTGCTGCCATCCCCCCCGTCGTTCCCGGCGGCGAACACGGCCACGACCCCTTCTTCCACCAGCGCGGTGGTCACGCGGCTGAAGGGATCGTCGGGGTCGAACCGCGGATCAGCGGTCAGATCTGCGGCCGGGCCGTAGGAGTTGTTGACCACCGCGATGGGCGTGCACGATCCGTCGCCGCAGGGGTCCTCATGGTTCTCCAGCACCCAGTTGAGCGCGCTCACCGCGTTGGAGTAGTAGGCATGGACCCCGATCGACAGACCCACGAGCCGCGCTTCGGGAGCAACGCCGCTCACTTCTGCCCCGCTCGGCGTCGTGCGTGGATAGCCGGCCGCCACCGCGGCCACGATCGTTCCGTGATCGGGTTCGCCGTCGCGCACCCCGGGCGGCACCGGTACCCAGACATCGCAGCCGGGGATGGGCTCGGAGTGCGTGCCGGTCGCCCAGTGGACATCGTCGGGCGGCAAGGGGCAGCCCTGGCGCAGGTGGAGGTCGAACTTCGACTCCCCGTCCTTCATGAACTGTTCGTGCGTGGGGTCGAACCCGCCGTCGATCACCGCGATCGAGACCCCTGATCCGTCGTACGGCAAGCCCTTGCCGTGGTGGTGGCGGCGAAGTGGCTCCAGCTCCGGATAGGCGTCGCTGTCGCGCAGCGCCGCGATCCCTGTCGCCCGGTGGGCGCTCGAGTCCAGGAACTGAAGGGGTAGGTTCGGATCGACACGTATCACTCCAGGCTCGGCATGAACCGCCACCACCGCGTGGGGCGGCCCGACGGCTGCGACGACGGACAGTCGCTCGAACACCTCCACGGGAGCAAGCCCGATCGCCTCGACCGCCGCGCGGGTGGTGGCCGTGCTGTTGCCGGACACCAGCACCAGCAGAGGCTCGTCCGTCGATGCCGAGTCAAGCTGCGCGGCCAGTGCCGGGTGCAGTGGAATCGCCGCCCGCGGCTCATCACCCGCGGCCGCCTGGGCTCCCAGGAGGAGGAGAACTGCCGTTAGGAAGGAGATCCCCCGCTTCACGATCTGCCTTTCGCATCCGCCCTTGGGAAGGCGATCCCTGCCCCACCCTCACGACCGATCCGAATCTCCAACCTCCGCCACCTGGTTGATGTTTCGAGGGACCCAGCGATCAGGTTGCGAGGATCCGTGGGGTTGATCACGATCGCCGGCTCGTTCTCAACGCGCAGCGACCTGCGTTGGATGGGCATCCGTGTCTCCTTCCGCCCGCGTCCCATGGAGACGGTCCCAAGGAGGGCGACGAACCGGCCGTCCTCCCTCGGAGACACCATGGCCTGGACGGGCCCCGCGGAACATCCGTAGGCCTACGGATTCCCCGCGGAGCGCCCCCGGGTGGCCATCGATGACGGCACCGGCACGGCTCCCACATCTCGGTAGCGCTACCGATGATTCCGACGCCTCCTGCGTGCCATCGTGTCCACACGCGAACGAGAGAGGGGATGTCCCCATGAGGTACAGGACCCGACACCGACAGGTGTGGCTGGTGACGACCGCCTTCGTCGCCGCGACCCTGGCCGCCGCCCCAGGCGGGGCGGGAGCGGCCGGCGCGACGCAACCGGCGGGTGAGGACTACGTCGTCACGATGGGAGCGGTCGATCCGGCGTTGGGGCCGGAGGCGGTCGCGGATCCGGAAGCCCCCACGGAGGCCAGCCGCACCGACCGGTTCGAGTTCCTGGCCTTCTACCCCGACGAGCTGCGCATCCACCGTGGCGACACGGTTCGCTTCCGTCGCGACGGGTTCCACACCGTCGAGTTCGCACGGAGCGAGGACGAGGTCCACCGCTTCCTCCGGCGCGACGAACTCGTGGGTGTGACCGCCACGCAGAGTTCGGTGCCGTCTGACCCCTCGTGCGTCGGGGCGGACGACAAGCCCTCGGCACCGATCGCTCAGCCGTGCGTCATCAGCGGGACGAACCCGACGTTCCAGAGCGGCTGGCGGTCCGCACGCCTGACCTTCGACCTTCCCCCCGGGACCTACCAGTACTTCTGCCAGATACACGACGGGATGGCCGGGACCATCCAGATCGTGGACGACGACGAGGACATCCCCACTCCTGCCGAGATCGAAGCAGACCGCGTCGAGACCGTCCATGCCGACACGATCGACGGTGCCGCGGTCATCGAGGCGGGCCAGACGCCGAAGGTGGAGGTCGTGGGCGAGAACCGCGTCTGGACCGTCAAGGTCGGGGACTTCACGGCGGACGGGCGCGTGGCGGTGCTGCGCTTCCTGCCTTCGAGCCTGACGATCGAGCCGGATGACGAGGTCGTGTTCGAGGTCCCCGACTCCCCCAGTGGGCACGAGATCCACACCGCATCGTTCCCCGCCGACGCGTACCCGTTGGGGTTCCTGACCTACCTCCACCCCACGTGCGATCCCGACGAGCTGGACGGTGGAGCTCCGAACGTGCCGCTCCAGTGGCAGGCCCTGATCGTGGGCTGCCCTGCCCCGGCGACCCTCGAGTTCCAGGTCCAACCGTGGGCCTGGCAACTGCCCGCCCGGGCCCCGGGGGACGTGGTCGCGACGCCGGTGACCGTCCACGACAGCGGGTTCATGGTCCCCCCCGGAACTCCCTGCCGCAGCGCGTGCGACCCCTGGACGGGGCAACGGCGGCCGTCGAGCAGCCGTGCCGGGTTCCCCGGGGCCGGCACCTTCGCCTACGTGTGCAACGTCCACCCGGAGTGGGGCATGACCGGCTCGGTCACGGTCGAAGGGTGAGTGAGGTGATCATCGAGTTCGACGCAGCGCAGCCGCCGGCGGGGCGTGTCATCACCCCCGTCGGCGAACTGTCGTTCGAGGGTTGGCTGTCGCTGCTCAGCCTGCTCGAGCACGTCGCCTCCGAGCTGGGACCCGACCAGACCGCGGGTTGAGTCGGCTGTACGTGCCACCGACTCACCCAACGAGCCGCGGGGCCAGCGACGACGGGCGCGGCCTAGGATGTGACACGACTCGTCGAGGTGGATGAGGGTGCAGCGGCCGCGCACGTTGGTGGGACGCGACGAGGTGATCGGGCGCATCCGTCGACGTCTCGACCGTGTGCTGGGCGTGACCGGCCAGGCCATCGTGATCGAGGGTCCGGCCGGGATCGGCAAGACCGCAGTGGCCGATCGCCTCATCGATGCTGCCGCCGAGCGAGGGTTCGCGGTCCAGCGCGGGACGGCACGGCAGCTCGAGACCGACCTGCCGTTCGCGCCCCTGGCGGAGGCGCTCGCACTCGATCCCCGTAGCGATGACGAGCGAAGGGCCCGGCTCGGCCAGCTGCTGCGCGGCGATGGTGGCGCGGGTCTTGGGGGGCATCAGCGTCGCTGGCGGATCATCGACGACATCGTCGACCTGCTCGACAAGCGAGCACGCGACGCGGCCCTGCTGCTGCTGATCGAGGACGTTCACTGGGCCGACGTGGATACCGCCACCGTGCTCGCGCGGGTGGCGCGCTCGCTGGATGATCTGCCCATCGCCCTGATCGTTACGTCCCGCCCCGAACCCCGCCCCGACCACATCGGCGCGCTGCTGAGCGTCTTCGACGCCGTCGGGGCGCTCGATGTCAAGCTCGGGCCGCTCACGCCGACGGAGGTCGCCGAGCTGACCGCGACCGTCGTCGGGGCGCCTCCCACGGCGACCCTTGCTGCGATCCTCGACCGCGCCGGCGGCAACCCGCTGTACGTGCTCGAGCTGCTGGAAGCGCTCGACGACGAAGGGGCCTTGGAGTCGACCCCAAGCGGCACCGATGCGCGCGCGACCACGCTGCCGCCGTCGCTGCGGCTCACCGTGATCCGCCGCATCGGGTTCCTGCCCGAGGCGACCGTCGCGGTGCTGCGCGCCGCATCGGTGCTGGGCGAGTCGGCGCGGCTCGACCGGCTCGCTGCCTTGACGAGGCGAACGACCACCGAACTGGCGGAGGTGCTCGCACCCGCGTACCGCAGCGGCCTCCTGGATAGCGGCCCGGACGCCGTCACGTTCCGGCACGCGCTGATCCGTGACGCGCTGTACGAGGATCTGCCCGGGCCGGCCCGGGTCGCGATGCACGCCGATGCCGCCCAGGTCCTACTCGATGCGGCAGCGCTTCCGGGCGAGATCGCGACCCACCTGGCCCACGCGCTCGCCCCTGGTGACGTGGCGACCGCCATCCGGCTGCTCGACGCCGCCGACGAGTTGCTCGAGACCAACCCGGACGTCGCCGAGGACCACGCCCAGCGGGTCCTCGACGCGTTGCCCACCGCGCACCCAGCACGTCTGCGGGCGCGCATCCTGTTGGCCCAGGCGGCGGCGCGTACCGGGCGGCCCGCCGAGGCCGAGGCGCTGGCACACGAGCTCGACAACGACGGTCTGGACGTCACCGCACGGCTGGAGCTGTGGCGCGCGGTGATCCTCGCGCGGCACATGCGTGGCGAGGCGTCGATCGCGGCACTGGACGCCTACGAGCAGGTCGTCCGCGAGGCGGCGTTGCCGGCGGCCAGGCGCAGCGGCCACCTGGCGCTGCTCGCGTTCGCGCTGCGGTGGGAGCAGCCCGCCCGGGCCGACAAGCTCGCCGGTGAGGCACTGGCACCCAACCCCGACCCGACCACCCAGATCCTGGCCCTGACCGCCCGCTTCCCCCCGGCGCTGATGCACGGGGCCATCGAGGAGGCCTACGGGATGACGGCGCGGGCGGTCGAGCTGGTCCGCACGGCAGGGCTGGAGATCTCGTGGGTCGGCGTCGAGGCGCTGGCCGCCTTCGCCTTCCTGCGCTCGAACGACCCCGCCGACGACCACGAACACCCGGGGGTCACCGCTCTCACCGAGGCGCTAGTGGCTGCTGAGGCGCACGGCCTGGCCTACGCGGTCGCGACGCTGCACGATGAGCTCGCCCGGACCTACTGGTTCCAGGGTGACTTCGACGCCGCCGTCGCGAGCGCGGAGACCGCGCTCCGTGCGGTCGCCGACACCGGCTACGGCGAGAACAGCGTCGGCGGACGATCGATCCGGGCCGGCATCGCACTGACGCGGGGCGACTACGACACAGCCGCGATCCACCGCGACGCCGTCCCGGAAGCAGCCATCTCGTATTGGCGTGGGTGGCCGTTGCTGGAGGCCGCGGATCGCCTGCGTCGCGGCGACGTCGAGCGAGCCTGGGAGCTGGTACGTCCGGCGTTGCGCTGGATGGAGGAGGACGATCCGATCGCTTACATGTCCCTGATCTGGTCGTTGCCGGTCGTCGAAGCCGCGCTCGCGGTGGGCGAGACCGCGACCGCGGCCGCCTGGGCCGACTACGTCGAGCGGTGGGCAGCCATCGGCGGGGAGCACCCCATCACGGCCGTGGCAGCAGCTACCCGTGCGGCGGTCGAGCGCACCCCCGCGAGGGCCAGGGCCGCCATCGCCGCGGCCCGCGCTTCGGCCGTGTACCCCTTCCGCCTCTCGGGCTACCACCTGGCCGGCGCGATCCTCGCCGAGAACGACGTGACCGGCGAGGCCGTCGCCATCCTCCGCGAGGGCCGTGACCTCGCCGCAGCGGCCAACGCCACCGTCATCGTCGCCTGGTACGACGCGCTGCTGCGGGACCTGGGGGTACGGCGGGGCGCGGTCGGAGATCGCGGCCGGCCCGACACCGGCTGGGAGGCGCTGACCGAGGCGGAGCTGCGGGTGGTCGAGCTGGTCGCGCACGATCTCACCTACCGCGAGATCGGCGAGCGGCTGTTCATCTCCCGACGGACCGTCGAGACCCACGTTGCCAACGCCCGCCGCAAGCTCGACTGCGCCAACCGCGCCGAGCTCGCCCGCGCCCACCTGGACCGCCGCACCTGACGCGGGATCGTTGGGCGCTCGGGGCGTCGATGATGACCGGTGACCTAGGAGGCCTGTGCGCAACTGTGGCGCACGTCTGGACGGCCCAGATCGTCCAGCCGCACACCACGTTACGCACAGCCCTCCTAGTCGAACTCGAGCTCGACGTCGAGGGGCTGCGGGTCGAGCCCGTCGATGCAGCCCTGTTGCGCCCCGAGCGCGGCGAGCCCACCCAGGTCCCCCGCTCCCCATTCGACCGGCCCGAAGGTGACCTGCTCGAACATCAGCTCACGCGGATCCGCGACGTGGTCGAGGCCGACGAGGTGACCCAGCTCGTGCAGGATCGCGGCTCCCCACGAGGCGTGGCGGTCGTCGAAACCTGGAGCTAGCGGCCGTTCCGCGTTGAAGACGACCTGGCCGGAGACGAACTCGGGCGGGCCGTCGGAGGTGTCGATCGAGATCGGTACCGACACCGCGCGGTCGTCAGAGCCGAGCGGAACCTCGCTCTGGTCCGGCGAGGTCCAGGCGACGAGCACGGGAGCCCAGCGATCGCCGTAGCGGTCGGGCTGGTAGATGGCGCGGTCGCGGCTGGGGACCTCGTCGACCTCGCCCTCGTAGGTGAAGGTGAGTCCGGTGACCTCCGCGATGCGTTCGAACCCCTGCTCCAGGTCGTCTACCGCGCCGTCGGGCGCCCCGCCGTCGGACAGCACCCAGGCGATCGGCTCGCACGGGTCCCACCGCGCCGGGATCCCGTCCTGGTCCACGACCCAGAACTCGAACGTGCCTCCCGAGGAGCTCGCGGCGGGTGCGGAGACGTCGGGCGCCCGCTGCTCGCGGATGACGACGGTGACCGCCACGATCACGAGGACGATGCCGAGCGCCCCGATCGCGGCGGCGATCCACGCGCCCGATGACCCGGACCGGTCCGGGGTGGGGGCGGGGTCGCTCATCGAGCGGTCACGAGCGTCATCGGCGGAACGGTACCGGGCGTGCACTACCGTCCCGCGCCGACAGGAGGCGTCTTGGCGGTCGACCGCGAGGTGCACTGGCACGAGCTCGATGACGGGGCGCGGCTGCCGTGGCTCGAGTTCGGTCCCCGAGACGGGGTGGCACTCGTCGCGATGCCGGGCCTCACCGACGGGCTGGCCCCGATCTCGGAGTCAGCCGCCGCGCTGTCGGTGCTGCAGCCCCCAACGGACTTCCGCGCCTACCGCGTCATCGCGCTGTCGTTCCGACACCCGATCCGTCACGGTGCCTCGACCCGCGACCTGGCCGGCGACCTGTCGGCGTTCCTCGAGGCCGAGGTCGGCCGGCCCGCGATCGTCTCGGGGCACTCGATGGGCGGGATGGTCGCCCAGCACGTCGCGGCCGACCGACCCGACCTGGTCGCGGGGCTGATCCTGTCCGCCACCGCGGCCTACGCCGACGAAGCGCTCGAGCGCGGCCTGCAGCGGTGGGAAGCGCTGCTGCGTGCCGGCGACTGGCGCGGCTTCTTCCGCGACGCCGTCGACACGTCATACACGGGAGGGGCGCGGTTGCGACGGAGGCTGATGCAGCGGCTCACCCCCGCCCCCGCGGTGCCCGAGCTGCTCGAGCGCCACCTCGCCCTGTCGGCAGCGGCTCGCGCTCACGATGCGCGCCCCAGCCTCGCCCGCGTCCACGCCCCCGCGATCGTCATGGCCGGCGAGCACGATCCGCTCGTGCGGGCGCAGCGGTCGCGCGAGCTCGCGGAGATGCTGCCGGCGGCGGAGTTCCGGCTGTTCTCAGGGCTGGCCCACGGGTTCCCCGAGCAGGCACGCGAGCGCTATAGCGACCAGGTCGTCGCGTTCGTCAAGCGGGTCGCGTTGTAGGGTCCCACGCCGGCAGCGAGGAGGGTCGTGGGTCGGGAACGGTCGTGGTGGGGCTGGGGGTACGAGGACGAGCACCTGACGGGTGAGGCTCTCGAGGGCCTGGGCGCCGAGGTCGCTCGTCGCCTCGACACCGAGGTCGCCGTCCGCGCCCCTGCCGACATCGGTGATCTCGATCTGCCATCCTCGCGCGTCAACGTCCCCGACGCGCTGGCGGCGATCGCCGACGCGACCCCACGGGGCCGAGCCGTCCACGCCCACGGCAACAGCTTCCGCGACGTCGTCGGTGCGTTCGAGGGGACGCTCGAGCACTACCCCGATGTCGTCGTCCGTCCGCGCACCGCCGAGGAGGTCGTCGCCACGCTCGAATGGTGCTCGGAGGCGCAGATCGCGTGCGTCCCCTTCGGAGGCGGCACGTCGGTGGTCGGCGGGGTGACGCCGACCGGAGACCTCGACGCGGTCGTCTCGCTCGACCTCGGGGCGCTGGACCGCGTCGTCGAGGTGGACACGGTGTCGCGGGCAGCACGCATCCAGGCCGGGGCACTCGGGCCCGTCATCGAGAACCAGCTGCGGCCGCACGACCTCACGCTGCGGCACTTCCCCCAATCGTGGGAGTTCTCCACCCTCGGTGGCTGGCTGGCGACGCGGGCCGGCGGCCACTTCGCAACGCTCGCGACACACATCGACGACCTGGTCGAGTCCATCACCGCCATCACACCATCGGGCGAGTGGGTGTCGCGCCGTCTGCCCGGATCCGGCGCCGGCCCGTCGCCCGACCGCCTGCTGCTAGGCAGCGAGGGCACCCTGGGTGTCATCACCGAGGCGTGGATGCGGGTGCAGCCCCGTCCGACGTTCCGGTCGCAGGCGAGCGTGCAGTTCCCCGACTTCGCCTCCGGCGCCGACGCCGTCCGTGACCTCGCGCAGTCGGGGCTGTACCCCGCCAACTGCCGGCTCCTCGACCCCACGGAGGCGGCCCTGTCCGGCGCCGGTGACGGAGCGGTGGCGGTGCTGGTCCTGGGCTTCGAGTCGGACGACCACCCGCTGCACGCCTGGATCGACCGTGCCGTCGAGCTGTGTCGCGATCGCGGCGGGACGGTCTCGGGCGAGGTCCGCCACCGCGAGGGTGACACCACCGGCACGAGCGAAGGGAGCGCGGGATCCTGGCGCGGGACCTTCCTTCGCGCCCCGTACCTCCGTGACGCGCTGGTCGCGCTCGGTGTGGTCGTCGAGACCGTCGAGACCGCGATCACCTGGGATCGCTTCCACCGCTTCGTCGCCGAGGTGGACGACGCGGTCCGTCGAGCCGCCACCGAGGTGTGCGGCGCCGCCGTGATCTCGTGCCGCCTCACCCACGCCTACCCCGACGGCGCCGCGCCCTACTTCACGGTCATCGCCCCGGGCGAGAGCGGGGCCCGCGTGGCCCAGTGGGACACCATCAAGGAGGCGGCGTCCGAGGCGATCCTCGCCCAGGGCGGCACCATCACCCACCACCACGCCGTCGGCCGCGACCACGTCCCCTGGTACGTCCGTCAGCGCCCCGACCCCTTCGGCGCGGCTCTGGCCGCGGCGAAACGCGCGGTCGATCCCGCCGCGATCCTCAACCCTGGCGTCCTGGGTCTGTGAGGGGATCGCGACCTGGAGCCCTACGCTCCGCGGTATGAGTGGATCACTGGTGTTCGTCTCGGGTGCCTCGCGCGGCATCGGCCTCGCCCTCGCCCGGACCGTGCCGTGGGCGGGTGCACACGTCATCGATCTGAGCCGGCACGGGCCCGGCGAGGACGCCCCTTCGGTCGAGCACGTGCCATGTGACCTCGCCGACCCGGCCTCCTGGCGTGACGTCGCGCGGCTGTTCCGCGAACGCATCGGAGCGTTCGAGGGCGACCGCGTCGTCTTCGTGCACTGCGCGGGCACGCTGACGCCGATCGGCTTCGCCGGCGAGATCGACGGTGACGCCTACACCACCAACGTCGTGCTCAACAGCGCCGCCCCGCAGGTGCTCGGTCACCGCTTCCTCGGGGCGCTGCGCGACCGACCCGAGCTCACGTCACACCTGTGGCTCATCAGCTCCGGAGCTGCCTCGAGCGTCTACGAGGGCTGGTCGTCCTACGGTGCCGGCAAGGCGGCGGTCGAGCACTGGGTACGGGCCGTGGGCAAGGAGCAACAACGGCGGGGCGGCTGTCAGGTGCTCGCGGTCGCACCCGGGGTCGTCGCCACGGCCATGCAGGAGCAGATCAGAGCGACCGACGAGCGCGACTTCCCGACCAAGGACAAGTTCGTACAGCTCCACGAACAGCAGCAGCTGCGGGACCCGGAAGTGGTCGCCGAGCAGCTGTGGTCGCTCGCCGCCCGCTCCGACCTCGCGAGTGGCAGCGTGATCGACCTGCGCGACCTGGCTCCCGCGGACCAGCCGGACGCGTGATGGGACCACTCGCCGGCACGACCGTCCTCGAGTTCGCCGCGATCGGCCCCGCGCCGTTCGGCGTCATGCTGCTGGCGGACCTCGGCGCCGACATCATCCGGATCGACCGGGTCGCGGCCGCCAAGGGCAGCGCCGGCGTCGAGGCGACCATGCGTGGGCTCTCGCGCGGACGGCGCTCCATCGGGCTCGATATCAAGTCCGAGGAAGGCGTCGAGGTTGCCCTGCGTCTCGCCGCGTCCGCCGACGTCCTGGTCGAGGGATGGCGGCCGGGCGTGGCCGAGCGTCTCGGCGTCGGCCCGGATGCGTGCCTCGCGCGCAACCCGGGGCTGGTCTACGCACGCATGACCGGCTGGGGCCAGGACGGACCGTTGGCGCAGGCCGCTGGCCACGACATCGACTATGCGGCGGTCGCTGGTGCCCTGTACCCGATCGGCCGCGCTGGCAGCCCGCCACCCCCGCCGCTGAACTTCCTCTCCGACTTCGCCGGGGGAGGTTGCTACCTCGTCATCGGGATCCTCGCCGCGCTCGTCCACCGCGACCGCACCGGCGAGGGCCAGGTCGTCGACGCGGCCATGATCGACGGGACCGCATCGCTGACCACCTTCTTCCACGGACTGCGCCAGATGGGTGCGTGGCGCGACGAGCGGGAGGCGAACCTGCTCGATGGTGGTGCCCCCTACTACGACAGCTACGCGTGCGCCGATGGCCGGTACCTCGCCGTCGGTGCCATCGAACCGCAGTTCTACGCCGCGTTGCTCGACGGTCTGGGCCTCGATCCCAGGGATCATCCTCAAGGCGATCCGGCGAGGTGGCCCGAGCAGAAGCAGGTCTTCGCGGAGGTCATCGCGTCGAAGACGCAGGCGGAGTGGGTCGCGGTCTTCGAGGGGACCGATGCGTGTGTCGCGCCCATCCTGCCGTTGCACGAGGCTCCCGATCACCCGCACAACGTCGCGCGCGAGGTGTTCGTGGAGGTCGGTGGGGCGGTCCAGCCCGCTCCGGCGCCCCGCCTGAGCGCGACCCCGCTCGAGATCCCCGATCCGGTGCCCGACTACGGCCAGCACACCGACGAGGTACTGGCGGAGATGGGCTACGACGCGGACACCATCACCGCACTCCGCGCGGACGATGTCGTGGCGTGAGGCCCTAACCGCTCCCGTCGGTCGTCGTTTCCGTCGGTGACGGCGACGGTGATGGCGAGGGTGACGGCGACGGCGACGGTGAGGGCTCCTCCGTGGGATCGTCCTGGGTCGAGCTGCTCGACGTCTCGGTCGAAGCGTCCGTGGGTGACGGGGACGGCGACGGCGACGGCGACGGCGACTCCTGGCTGCCCGTCTCCGCCGGCGATGGCTCGTCGGTCGCTGTCGGTACCTCGGTCGGCAGGTCGGTGGTGGTGGTCTCGGTCGGGCTCGGGATGGGGCACGGCGTCGCGGCCTCCGGATCGGCGGGGGAGCCGTCCTCGCACACGATGGGGCCCTTGCTCACCGTGGGGCTCGGGGAGGGCGACGGCGCTGGCGGAGGCAGGTTCTCGGCCGACTTGCCGCTCAGGTCGGGCGGGGGGAAGTCCTCCACCGGCTCATCCTCGAGTGCTCCCGCCATGTACTCCTGCCACATCGCGGCGGGCGCGCTGCCGCCGGTCACGTCCTCCATCGGCGTGTTGTCCAGGTTGCCGACCCACACGCTGGTGACGAGCTGGGGCACGTAGCCCACGAACCAGGCGTCGACGTAGTCGTCGGTGGTACCGGTCTTGCCGGCGGCGGGGCGGCCGATGTCGGCAGCGGTCCCCGTGCCCCCTGTGATGACGCCACGCAGGAGATCGGTGACGATCCAGGCGTCGTTCTCGTCGATCGCCTCGGACTGCACCACGTCGGCCTCGTGGAGCACCTCGCCGTCCTCGGTCTCGACCCGGGTGATCAGACGCGGTTCGATGCTCAGGCCGCCGTTCGCGAACGGCGAGTACGCGGTGGCCATCTCGAGCGGCGTCACCGATCCCGTCCCGAGGGCGATCGAGGGCTCGGCTGGTAGCTCGACGTCGTCGGGGATGCCGAGCCGGTGCGCGAGCTCGACCACGCGCTCCGGGCCGGTCTCCATGACCATCTGCATGAAGACGGTGTTGACCGACGAGGCCGTCGCCTCGCGTACGGACAGCTCGCCGAAGCCGGTGCGGCTGTAGTTGAAGACCTCGGCGGTACCGTCCCCGCCCGACGGGACCTCGATCGACGCCGGAGCCGGGAAGCGGCTCTCGGGCGACTTGCCGTCCGCGATGTAGGCCGCGAGCGTGAACGGCTTGAACGCCGAACCCGCCTGCCGGCCGGGCGTGTTGGGAGAGCGGACAGCGACGTTCAGCTCCTGCTCCGAGAAGTCGGGCCCGCCCACGAGCGCGCGGACACCACCGTCGCGGGGATCGATCGAGACCAGCGCCCCGCTGTAGGCCTGTCCCTGCGTGTGGGTGGCCACCATTCGCTGGGCCAGCTCCTGCAGCGCCGGATCGATCTCGAGGGTCACCCGCAGGCCGCGGTACATCTCGGCATCATCACCGAGCAGGGTCGACAGCTCCCTGCGGACCGCGTCCATGTAGTACGCGTTGGGGCCGAGGTCGGCGGTCTTGCGGAGGGTCGTCTCGGGCAGTCCCTCGGCCACCGTCGCGTCGTAGGTGGGCTCGTCGATCCAACCCGCCTCCAGCATCCCGGTGAGGACGACCTCGCGTCGCGCGTCCGCCGCCTCGGGGTTGTCGACCGGATCGAGCGCTTCGGGGGCGCGGATGATGCCCGCCAGCGTCGCGGCCTGGTTGAGGTCGAGGTCGGACGACGCGGTTCCGTAGTAGGTCTGCGCAGCCGCCTCCACCCCGAACGCCCCGCGACCCCAGTAGATCGTGTTGAGGTACATCTCGAGGATGCGGTCCTTGTCGAACCGCTGTTCCATCTTGATGGCGAGCGCAGCCTCCTTGGCCTTGCGAAGGAACGTGCGGTCGTTGCCGACGAGCGCGTTCTTCACGTACTGCTGGGTGATGGTCGAGCCGCCCTGCTCTATCCCGCCGGCCTTCACGTTCTCGAACAGCGCCCGGACGATGCCGGTCGGGGACAGGCCTGAGTGCCCGTAGAAACCCGCGTCCTCAGCCGCCATGACGGCTTGCGGCACGTGCTCGGGAAGTGAGGCCAGATCCACGTCCTCCCTCGCTACCTCCGCGTTGAGCGTTCCGATCTCGTTGCCCTCGCGATCCACGAGCACGGTGGCGCGCGCCCCGACGTCTTCGGGGAGCGGTACCGACGCGAACACGAGGAAGAACGCGAGCAGGCCGACGAGCAGGAGCGCAGCTGCGGGCAGAACCAGCAGCCACGCCCACCAACGTCGGTACCAGCGCCGCTTGGGCTCCTGCGCGTCGACGTCCCGCTCGACCTCGCTCGCGTCGAGTTCGGTGGTCGTCTCGGATGGGGGCGGTGGAGGGGCGTGGGTCTTGGACATGTGGGCATCCTCGGTTGGCCTGGCATCGCGAGGTGCGCGCCCACTACCGGCGATGGGGCAGAACCACCGGGTGGGGCCGTGAGGCCACCGTCCAGCCGCCGGGTGGCAGCTTGACCACGGCCGGGTCGCGTCAGGTCCGCCGAACGAGAGGGCTTCCTCGGTACTCTCCGACCGAGAGCGCCCCTCGGCCGAGGAGCGCGCCGTCACCGCCGGGGGTCCCGTGCCTCGACGCCAGATCCGCAGCCGCACCGCCGCACTGCTCGTCGTGGGGATGCTCGCCGCGGCGTGCGGTGGCTCCGACCCCGATGCCACCGAGGTCATGGGTATCCAGGTGGACCGGACACCCGAGGCGACGGCAACGAGCGAAACGCCGTCGCCCGAGGCGTCGCCGACGCCGACGGCGAGCGAGGCGCCAGCCGCCGTCGAGGCGACCCCAGCCTCCACGCCGTCCGCGACCGAGCCGCCACCTCCTCCTCCTCCTCCCCCTCCTCCGCCGCCTCCGCCCGCGTACGAGTTGACCAACGGCGACGGCGATGCCCCGCTCGTGTGGACGCCGGCGATGGACGAGGACTCGTGCTGCTGGATCGAGACCTCCTCCGCACGGGTCGAGCGTGACGATCCCGAGCACCAGGCCGTCTCGGGGCGGCTGTTCGATGCTGTCCCCCCTGGCCCCGACGAGGAACCGGTCGAACGCCAGCGACGGTGGGCGACCTGCGAACCGTCGCTGGTCGCTCCGGATGACCAGCCGATGCGGGTCAACGGGACGCTGACGACCGCCGTGCTGCAGGGGGACACGATCGTCGCGGCTACCGAACATCGCATCGACGACACGCTCGCGGCGGGGCAGCGGGTCGCCTACCCGCGCGTCGAGCCGGTCCTCGTGGACGCCGCCGACGGTCAGGCGGTCCACTGCTCGGTACGGTTCGACGCCGCCTAACCTCGCCTAACCTCGCCTAGCCTCGTGTCGGTGAGCCAACCGATCCCCGCCCGACCTCGGTGAGCCCGACCCTCGGACTCGTCCTCGTCGCGGTGCTCATCGCCGCCAACGGCTTCTTCGTCGCTGCCGAGTTCGCGTTCGTCGCGGTACGCAGGGAGTCGGTCGAGGCCCTCGCCGCCGAGGGGTCGCGTCGTGCTCGCACCGCTCTCGAGGTGCTCAAGAACCTCTCGTTCGTGCTCTCCGGCGCCCAGTTCGGCATCACCGCGACCTCGCTGCTCGTCGGGTTCCTCGCCGAGGACTCGGTCGGCGCGGTGCTGCGCCCGATCGCCGACGGCGTGGGACTGCCCGAGACGACCGCTCTCGCGGTCTCGCTGACCGGGGCGTTCTTCGTCTCCACCGTGGTGCAGATGATCCTCGGTGAGCTGGCGCCCAAGAACCTCGCGATCGCGCGCCCCGAGACCGTCGCGTTGGCGGTCGCCCGTCTCATGCGGTTCTACGGGATCGTCTTCGGTCCCCTGATCCGGATCTTCGACGGCGCCGCCCAGGGGGTGTCGCGGCGTCTGGGCGTCGAGCCGCAGGACGAGCTGCTCGGCGGCGCCTCGCTCGCCGAGCTGTCACGGATCATCGCGGTGTCCGGTGAGGAGGGCTCGCTCAGCGAGGATCAGGCGCGGCTGTTGTCGCGTGCGGTCGAGCTGGGCAACCGGCGCGCGCACGAGATCATGATCCCACGCCCCGATGTCGTCTGGCTCGACCGTCACGACAGCGTGACCGAGCTGCGTGTGGCATCACGTCGCAGCGGACACTCGCGGTTCCCGGTCAAGGACGTCAGCGAGGACGAGGTCGTCGGCTCGGTACACATCAAGGACCTCCTGACCCTGCCACCCGATCGGCGCGCGACGGCCACCGTCGAGGACCTGGTCGCCCCGGTGCTGTTCGTGCCCGAGTCGGAACCGCTGCGGCGACTCCTCGGTGCGTTCCGACGCGCGTCTCGGACCTTCGCGATCGTCGTCGACGAGTACGGCGGGACCGCCGGGATCGTCACCATCGAGGATCTGATCGAGGAGCTCGTCGGTGACATCGAGGACGAGTTCGACCGTGACGTGGCCGCGCTCCGGCGGATCGGGGCGGGGCGTTACGTCGTCAGTGGGATGTTCCGGGCGGACCGGCTCCAGACCGATCTCGGCATCGACGTCCCCGACGGAGACTTCGAGACCGTCGCGGGCTTCTGCCTGGAGTGGCTCGGACGCATCCCCGAACCGGGTGAGGCGTTCGAGCACGACGGCTGGCGCTTCACCATCGCCGCGCGCGAAGGGCAGCGGATCAGCCAGATCCGCCTGGACCGACAGACCCTTCCGACCTGGGAGGGCCCGTCGTGAGCGTGCTCGCGACCGAGGCCGGTCACCAGGCTGCGGCGTCGCCGTGGGCCCTGCTGCTGGGCGTGGTGCTGCTCGGTCTGAACGCCTTCTTCGTGGCCGCCGAGATCGCTCTGCTCGCCGCTCGACGCGTCCGCATCGAGGAGCTGGCGGACGCCGGCGACTCGCGGGCCAAGGTGGCGCTCGCCGCCCTGCAGGAGCTGTCGGTGACGTTCTCCGGCGCGCAGCTCGGCATCACCATGGCGTCGCTGGGCCTCGGGGCGGTGGCTGAGCCAGCGGTCGCGGGCTACCTCGAGCGGGTCCTCGATCTGGCTCCGCTGTCGGCCGGGGCCCGGACCGCGATCGGCTTCGCGGTGGCGCTGTCGATCGTGGTGTTCCTCCACATGGTCGTCGGGGAGATGGTCCCCAAGAACATCGCGCTGGCACGCGCCGAGGCGGTGTCGCTGCGCCTCGCCCGCAGCTTCCGCTGGTACGTCCGCGTGTTCCGGTGGCTCATCGTGCTCCTGAACGGCGCGGCCAACCTCACCGTCAGGATGGTCGGCGTGCAGCCCCGCGACGAGATCGGGCTGGTCCACACCCCCGACGAACTGCTGCTGCTCGTCCGCGAGTCCCGCCGTCACGGGACCGTGCCCGCGCAGGATGCGCGCGTCCTCACGGCTGCGCTGAGGCTCAACGAGATCGACGCCGAGGACGCCATGACGTCCCGTGTCGACCTGCGCGCCGTCGCGGACGACGCCCTGCTCGGCGAGGTGCTCGACCTCGCAGCGGAGACCGGTTTCACGCGCTTCCCCGTCTACCACAGGGATCTCGATGACGTCGTCGGACTGGTGCACGTCAAGGACGTGCTGGTCCTCGACGACCACGAGGCCCACGGCCGCCGCGTCGCCGACCTGCTGCGACCCATCGCGGCCGTTCCCGAGAGCCGCGACCTCGAGAACCTCCTCAAGGACATGCGCCGTGACCGCTCGCACGCGGCTCTGGTCATCGACGAGTACGGCGGAACCGGGGGCATGGTGTCGCTTGAGGACGTGATCGAGGAGCTCGTCGGCGACATCGAGGACGAGTTCGATCCTCGCTCCGCAGACGTGCAACGGATCGGGCCACGACGCTGGCTCGTCCCGGGGGCGCTGCGCCGGGACGAGCTGCGGTTGACCACTGGCCTGTCCCTGCCCGAGGGTGAGGCCGAGACCGTATCCGGGCACATCACCGAGGTGCTCGGCCGCTTCCCCGAGGTGGGCGACGCGGTCGAGCACGGTGGCTGGCGACTCACCGTGACACGCGCCGAGTCCCACCGCGCCGACCGGGTCGAGGTCTCGGGGCCCCGAGGGCAGGTGCGCGGCGAGGGTTAGGCTCGACCTCCCCAGACCCCAGGACCCCCGTGCGCCCCGATGATCCTCGTGCGCTCGCCGCAGCGGCCATGCGTCGCCTCGGTCACGCGCTCGTCGCCCACGAGGTCGACGCGGACCTCCTCCTCCGCGTTGCCACGGCTGCCGACCGCGTCTCCGACGAGCTCGCGGAGCAGCCGCCACGAGAGCGCGACCTCGTGGCGCTCAAGAAGCGCATGTTCGAGGACCCCTTCGAGCACGGTGACCGTGTCAGCCACTTCGACGAGTGCTTCGTGTCGGGATCGTGGAACCCGATGGGTCCCGCCATCGAGGTGCATCGTGACGGCGACGAGATCGTCGCCGAGGTTGTCCTCGGTGCCGCCTTCGAAGGGGCGCCGGGGAGGGCTCACGGTGGGATCGTGGCGGCGATCTTCGACGACGTCATGGGTTACGTGCTGACGCTCGAGCGGCAACCCGCGTTCACCGGCGAGATGAGTATCCGCTACGAGGCGGCCACGCCGATGGGGTCGCTGTTGGAGTTCCGTGCCCGGTTGGAGCAACGGGCGGGGCGCAAGCTCGTGGTCACGTCGGAGGCGACGGACCGCGACGGCAACCGCGTGGCGAGCGCGCGCGCCACGTTCATCGCCGTCGACCTCGAGCGCATCCGCGCCTGACCATGTCATGCTACCGCTTCCGCTGCTTGAGCACTTGATGGGTTTCACCCGCGCCGAGCTGGAGTCGTTCCAGGGCGCGACCGTGCCCGACCTCGTCGGTGACGACGTGCGGCTGGTGTTCGTCGGCATCAACCCCGGGCTGTGGACCGCCGCGACCGCGACCCACTTCGCCCACCCCGGGAACCGCTTCTACCCCGCGCTGTTCGAAGCGGGCATCACCGATCGGCTCATCGACGCGTCGGACGGTTGGTCGGACGAGGACCGACGACACCTACTCGACCGTGGCATCGCCATCACCAACCTCTGCCGTCGCGCGACCGCCCGCGCCGACGAGCTGTCCCCCTCCGAGCTGCGCGACGGCGCGCTGGAGGTCGAGTCCAAGATCGAGGCGTTGAGCCCCCGCGCCGTCGCGGTCGTCGGCCTGACCGCGTACCGCACCGCCTTCGGACGACCCCGGGCACCGGCGGGACGCCAGGACGAGTACCTCGGCGGGGCGCCGCTGTGGGTGCTGCCCAACCCCAGCGGCCTGAACGCGCACGAGACGGTCGCGTCACTCGCACGCGCCTACCGCGAGCCCGCCGAGCACGCCGGCCTCCTCCGAACATGAATACTCGGGTACAGCTGAGTGCCCCCACGTATTCAAGTTCCGCTCACAGCAGAGGGAGGCCGCCGCCGTCGGCGTCGGGCGGAGTCTCGGCTGGCAGCGCATCGACGGCGCGCTGGAGCGGATGCAGGAACGGGAAGGCGTGCGGGTCGAGTTCCTCGGGAGGTTCGAACTCGGTCAGGCCGTCACCGACGAACAGCGCGGCCGTGATCATCGGGGCGTGCCGTCGCGCCCCGTAGACGATGACCGCGACGGCGGCGCCCTCGGCCACCTCACCCTCCGACACGAACCCCCAAGCGGGGGTTCCGCGGGCGGTTAGCTGTTCATCGGCGAGATGCGCCATCGCCTCGAGCCGTGCCTCGTCGTCGTCCGGTAAGCCGGTCAGCAGCAGCACCTGCGTCGACTGCTCACGCGGGAGGACGAGCGCCGGTGGGAGCGGGCGGCCCTCCTTCGAGAGCAGGTCGCGGGCGGCCTCCTGGCAGACCTGACGCAGCTCCTCGATGTGCATCAGATGCTCGTGGTCGCACCCTCGGAGGCGGACCCAACGGTGCGGGCGTACTTGGCGAGGACGCCCCGCGTGTAGCGCGGCTCCATCGGTGTGAAGCGATCGCGTCGCTGCGCCAGCTCGTCATCGGCGACGTCGAGGTCGATGCGGCGCTCCGGCACGTCGATGATGATGCGGTCGCCATCCTCGACGAGACCGATCGGTCCGCCGTCGGGGGCCTCCGGGGCGATGTGGCCGATGCAGAGGCCGGTGGTCCCACCCGAGAAGCGCCCGTCGGTGATCAGGAGCACGTCTTTACCCAGACCGGCACCCTTGATTGCCGCGGTTATCTGCAGCATCTCGCGCATACCCGGCCCGCCCTTGGGGCCCTCCCAGCGGATGACGACGACACTTCCGGGTTCGATGGCGCCGGTGAGGACCGCCTGGAGCGCGTCCTGCTCGCCATCGAACACCCGGGCGGTGCCCTCGAACCGGTGCGCGTGGGGTGGGATGCCGGCGATCTTGACGACCGCCCCGTCCGGCGCGAGCGACCCACGCAGGATGGCCAGCCCGCCGTCGGGGTGGATGGGGTTGGACAGAGGTCGTACGACGTCGCCGTCCGGTCCAGGCAGGTCGTCGAACGCGTCGAGGTTCTCCGCGACGGTCGCGCCGGTCACCGTCATGGCGTCACCGTGCAGCAGACCCGCGTCAAGCAGCTCCCTCATGACGACCGGCAGCGCGTCGACGCGGTCGAGATCGTTCATGAGGTAGCGCCCGCCGGGCTTGGTGTCCGCGATGTGCGGCACGCGGCGGCCGATGGCGTCGAAGTCGTCGATCGACAGCTCCACCTCGGCCTCGCGGGCGATAGCGAGCAGGTGCAGGACCGCGTTGGTCGACCCGCCCACCGCCATGACGACCGCGATCGCGTTCTCGAGCGCGGGACGCGTGACGATGTCCCGGGCGGTGATGCCAGCGTTCAGCAGCTCCACGACCGCCGCCCCGCTGCGCCGCGCGAACTCGTCGCGACGGGGGTCGGGTGCCGGGGGAGTGGACGAGCCCGGCAGCGCCATGCCGAGGGCCTCGATCGCCGACGCCATCGTGTTGGCCGTGAACATCCCGCTGCAAGCGCCCTCACCCGGGCACGCGTTGCGTTCGATCTCGAGCAGCTCCTCATCGGTCATCTGACCGCTGCCACGCGCCCCTACCGCTTCGAACACGTCCTGGATCTGGATGTCGCGGCCGTGCAGCTGGCCGGGGAGGATCGACCCGCCGTAGAGGAACACGCTCGGCACGTTGAGGCGCACGGCCGCCATGACCATGCCGGGCAGGGACTTGTCACACCCGGCGAACGTCACCATGCCGTCGAACCGTTCGGCGTGCATGACGGTCTCGACCGAGTCGGCGATGACCTCGCGCGAGACGAGGGAGGCGCGCATGCCCTCGTGGCCCATCGCGATGCCGTCGCTGATGGCGATGGTCATGAACTCGAGTGGGAACCCGCCGGCTTCACGGATGCCGAGCTTGGCCTGCTTGGCGAGACGGTCGAGCGGCAGGTTGCACGGCGTGACCTCGTTCCACGACGACGCGACGCCGATCTGGGGCTTGCCGAAGTCCTCCTCGGTCATCCCGACCGCGCGGAGCATCGCGCGCGCCGGGGCGCGTTCGAAGCCCTCGGTGACGTCACGGCTCCGGTGGCGTGGATCGGCCATGGGTGGCTCCTGGTTCGTTCCGGGGGCCAGTCAACCCGACCACCCGCCTGAGGGCACAGTCGCCGCCGTCCTACGCCGGGAGGCAGCCTCCGGCCGCGTGCGTCTCGTCGTTCGATCCGAAGGGCGGCCCGTCGGCCGCGAGAGCCAGCCGCAGGCTGGCTCGTTCCACGATAGGACCGGACAGGCTGCGGATGACGAAGCGCACCATGCCGGCGTCGTAGTCGGCGAAGCTGTGCTCTTCTTCGACCTCGACCTCGCCCACGAAAACGCTGAAGCTGTCGCCAGCCGCGGAGCGGTTGAACTCGACCTCGCCGTAGCGACGGTCGAGCGCCACGGCGACCGCGAGGAACCCGCTCGTTTCCGTCTCCGGTAGATCGGCGAGGGTCACGTCGACGGTAAGGGCGCCGGGTACCGTCGTCAGATCCGCGCTCACCCGGGTGATGTCGTGGCGGGAGGTGTCGAAAGGTGCGGGGACGGTGATGATCGTGGCATCGCCGACGGGGTCGCTGAAGGCGAGCTCGGAGCGATCGGTGCAAAGGTCGGGTGCCGTCCAGCCGGCGTGCTGGTCCACCAGGACCAGGCTGAGCGCCGCTACGGCATCCACGAGCCCGTGCCCCGCATCGAACGAGGTCGCGTGGTCGTCGTTACCGGCGGGGCTGCCATCGGGGGCGGTGTACACGTCCGGCTCGAAGTGCTCGTCCGGCAGGAACCGGTACGCGCTGTCCTCGAGGGTGTCCTCGACCTCGGCCGGCGTCAGTGACGGGTCGGCTTGGAGGAGCTGCGCGACGAGTCCCGAGATGTACGGCGCCGCAAGGGAGGTGCCGTCGGCGAGGACGTACGGCCCGTCCTGCACGCGCAGACGACACTGGTGTGCCGTGGGGGGGCAAGCGGCGAGGATGCTGGCGCCTGGCGCCACGATGTCGGGGTAGGTGGCGGGGTCGCCGGCGAGGCCGCGTGAGCTGCCGGTGGATCCCGAGTACGGGCTATCCCACACGGACAACCGGCGGT
The DNA here is from genome assembly GCA_019347575.1 of Actinomycetota bacterium. NCBI lineage: Bacteria > Bacillati > Actinomycetota > Actinomycetota bacterium. The sequence continues at coordinate 68,873 of JAHWKY010000005.1, forward strand.
CGCCCGCGTTGCCATCGTCGTACGCCCCGACGCCGAGGACGCCCGGCACGGGGTGCTGCGCCAGCGGGCTCGTGCGGATGGCGGTGCCATCGCCGGCCCAGTTCCCGGCCGCGAAGACCACGACGACACCCTGCTCGACGAGCGCGGTGCTAGCGCGCCCGAGGGGCTCGTCGGGGTCGAAGCGCGGATCGGCGATGGTGTCGGGGTGGGGGGCGAAGGAGGCGTTCACGACCCGGATAGGCGGGCACGACCCGTTGCCGCACGGGTCCTGGTGGTTCTCGAGCACCCAGTTGAAGGCGCTGAGGGCGTTGGAGTAGTACAGCGACAAGCCGATGGACAGTCCGACCAGCCGTGCGCCGGGGGCGACGCCGCTCACCTCTGCACCGCTCGGCGTGTCCCTGGGGTAGCCCGCGGCGGCAGACGCGACCAACGTTCCGTGGTCTGGCTCGCCGTCGCGCACGCCCGGTGGGATCGGCTCCCACGCACTACAAGCCGGCACGTCGGGGTAGGTCCCCAGCGCCCAGAAGACATCGTCCGGTGGTAGCGGGCACAGCTGACGCAGGTGGACGTCGAACTTCGTCTCACCGGCCTCGACGAACTGCTCGTGTATCGGGTCGAACCCGCCATCGACGACCGCGATCGAGACACCGGAGCCGTCGTACGGAACGGGCCCGTCGTCGCCGTGGTGCCGCAGCGGAGCGAGCCCGGGGTGGGTCTCGACGTCGCGCAGCGGACCCACACCGGTGGCGCGGTGCGCCGTGGCGTCCACCAGAACGAGTGGGAGGTCAGCATCCACGCGCCGAACTCCGGGCTGCAGGTGCAGGGCCCGCACCGCCTCGGGGACGCCGACGGCGGTTACAACCGAGAGCCGTTCGAGCACCTCGATCTGGCGCATGCCGACCGCCTCGAGGGCGGCCCTGATCGCGGTGGTATCACCGCTCACGAGCACGACCACCGGCGTCTCCGGCGGTGCGTCGGCGAGCCGTTCGGCGAGCTGCGGCCTCATCGTCAGCGCCTGAACCGGCGTCGCGGTCCGCGGCGTCTCGGTCGCGGACGTGGCGGCGACCAGTTGCAGCGCCACGAGCGGCCAGATCACGTGTTCGCGTGCCCAGGAACGCGACCGGCGACGACTCCCCATGGGCGCGTCTCCCCCCTCGCACCTCACGAGTGGCATCATCCCATCACTCAGGAGGCCTGTCCAGACCGCGGACCGAGCTCGGGCGCTGCGGTTCGGGTCCTTCGCCACGTCTCCCCACGGACGCCCTGACGGTAGCGACGGCGCCGTCATCGCCTCGACCTCAGCGCCTCGGCTCTTCGGATCTTCAGGTAGTGAAGCTCGGCGTCGTTCGTCGCGAGGTCGGCCGCTGCGGTCCACGCCTCGGCCGCCTCCGACGTCCGACCGAGCCGTTCGAGCAGATCCGCTCGAGCCGCGTGGAACAGGTGGTAGCCGCCCAGCTCGAGGTCCTCGAGCGCGTCGAGGCCTGCCGCCGCCCCGTGGACCTCGGCCACGACGATCGCGCGGTTCATGGCGACCACCGGTGTCGGTTGCAGCGCGAGCAGCTGGTCGTACAGCTGCAGGTTCCTGGCCCAGTCCGTGTCGGCCACCGTGGCGGCAGCGCTGTGGACGGCCGCGATCGCCGCTTGCACCTGGTACGGCCCGGGAGCACCGCGGCGCGCGCAGATCCGCACGAGTTCGTGGCCCTCGTCGATCAGCGTCAGGTCCCAGCGGCTGCGGTCCTGGTCGGCGAGCCGCACGAACGTCCCGTCCGGTGTGGTCCGTGCCGGCCGGCGGGACTCGGTCAGCAGCATCAGCGCGAGCAGCCCGGTGACCTCGGGCTCGTCCGGCATCAGCTCGCGCAGCACGCGCGTGAGGCGGATGGCCTCGGCCGACAGGTCCGGACGCGCGAGGTCGTCGCCACCGGTCGCGGTGTGTCCCTCGTTGAACACGAGGTACAGCACGGCCAGGACGGAGCGCAGGCGGTCGGGCAGCACCGCGGCGTCGGGCACGCGGTAGGGGATGTTCGCCGCCTTGATCTTGCGCTTGGCTCGCAGGAGCCGTTGGGCCATCGTCGCCTCGGGCACCAGGAATGCGCGAGCGACCTCCGCCGTCTGCAGCCCTCCGAGCAGCCGTAGGGTCAGCGCCACCTGCGCGTGGCGGGCCAGCGCGGGGTGGCAGCAGGTGAAGATCAGGCGCAGTCGGTCGTCGTACACGGGTCCCACGTCCTCGGCGGGCTCGGGCGGCGGAGTGATCCAGCCGGCTTGTCGTTCCTTGTCTCCTCGCCGGCCCTCGCGGCGGAGCCGGTCGAGTGCCCGGCGACGGGCGGTCGTGGTGATCCACCCGCCGGGGTTGGCGGGTACCCCTTCCCGCGGCCACCGCTCCACCGCCACGGCGAAGGCCTCCTGGACCGCGTCCTCGGCGACGTCGATGTCGCCGAACGCGCGGATGAGGGTGGCGACGACCCGGCCGGACTCCTCGCGGAAGATCCGGCCGAAGTCGTCGGCGTCGGTCGGTGCCAGCCCGGTCAGTCCTGGGGCTCCTCTTGGAACGGACGGACCTCGACCGGGAGCCGGCACGCGCGCGTCGCCTTCTCCGCCCACCCGAGGGCCTCGTCGAGGTCGGTCGCCTTGATGACCCAGAAGCCTCCGATGTACTCCTTCGACTCGGCGAACGGCCCATCGGTAGTGAGCACCTCGTCGTCGACGACGCGCACGACGGTCGCCGTGCTGGGCTCGTGCAGGCCGCCGGCGAAGATCTCGACGCCTGCGCCCTGCATCTCGCCGTTCAGCGTGTCCACGTCGTGGAAGATCTGCTCCATCTGGTCAGGACTCGGCGGAGGGTCGCCCTCGGTGTGGTTGACGGTCAGCAGGTACTGCTTCATCGCTCGTCTCCTGTCGATGTCGGGCTGGTCCCGACCTCACCCTTACCACGAACGGCCGCCGCACCGATCGACAGACGACCCGTCGTGCGTGCGTTGACCGCGCAGAGCATCCGCAGACCGACTGGATCGCGGCCGGCACGCCGCCACGCCGCTGACCGGGCACTAGGCCGCCTGTTCAACGAGCGCGGTGAGCTTGTCGAGGGACATGTTCCACCCCAGATCGTTGTCGGCGGGCGAGAGGCCGCGAGGCAGGTTCTCGTGAACCGCTACGAGGACCGTCCCGCCATCGTCAGCGTCGGCGAGGGTGAACGTGATGGTCATCTCGCCTGCCATAGTCGGATCGTTGGTCTCGAACTCGACGACCTGGACAACCATCGTGTCGGGGATGAGACGCACGAACAGGCCGTGGTAGGTGTCGGTCTGAGCTGTCGTCTTGCCCGTCGTGGTCGGTAGGTCGTAGGTGAGCGAGATCCGGAACCGGCCACCCTCGCGAGCTTCGAAGCGGTGAACCTCGCTCGTCATCCCCTCGGGGACCATCCACACCTGGACCGACCCAGGATCGAGGAGCGCCTGGTACACCCGCGAGGGCGGCGCGCCGATGATCCGCTCGAGCCGCGTGGTTGTCATCCTTTCACTCTAGGACGAGGCCTCCTGAAGCCTGCAGACGAGTCCGGTGACGAACTAGGCCAAGGCGTCGATGGAGCCGGAGGGTTCGAGCCGGGCGCCGACCGCCCGTGAACCCTCGCGTCAGAGAGGAGCGAAGTGGATCGCTACCTCAGCAGCCGCCCGGTGCGGATCGGGTTGGTCATCCTGTCGGTTGTCGCCGCGGCGTCGATCGGCGGCGGCTTCGTCGCTGGAGTCCTGCTCGTTCCACTTCTGTTCGCGACCGTTCGTCACGGCTCGGTCGGTGCGGCCTTCGGCCTCGTCCTGCTCGCGACCATCCTGGTGATCGAGATGGCGTGGGCCGCCACGTACCTGCTCGTCGGTGAACAACGCCCGCTTATCTGGGCGGTCCCTCTCTTGGCGTCCATCATGGCGTTGGCGATCGGTGCACGATCCGTGCGGCAGACAGCGCGAGGACCTTCGCTCTCCGACGACGCCAGCACCTGACACGTCCGGGGCATACTCGGCCACGACTCGTGCCAGGACCGGTGAAGTTGGAGCAAGCCGTCGGGACGTCAGGTCAGCGACCGTCGCTCGGCGTGCGGGCTCTCGCCTGGATCGACGTCGCCGCCTGGTGCGTCGTCCTGACGATGTGGCTGTTCGGATCCTCGAGTCTGGCAACGTTCATCGGGCTCGCCGTCGCGGTGTTGCTCCACGTAGCGACCATCCCCGCGATCGTGATGAACAGCGGACCAGAGGCCTGGTGGTGGACCGTCGTCTTGGCGTGTGGTGGCCCCATCCCTGTTCTCCTCTGGGTCACCGCGGCGACGACCGGACGGTTGCCTGATCAACCTTGGCGAGTCGAAGCATCGAACCGTCGACCTCGGGACGGCTAGGGCCGCGCCGCGGCACGGCGCAGCCTGGGGCGAGCAACGAACCAGTAGCCCGCCATGCCGACGACCGGCAGCACGACCATGGCGGTCAACCAGAGGAGCCGGTTCTCGCGTGCTCTCGCCCAGGTCGCCTCGGGACGCCGCATCACATCGGCGATCACGATCGTGACCACCACGACGTGGGCGATGAGCAGCGCGAGTGGCATCAGCGTTCTCCGACGATCCGAACGCGAGAGTAACCCGGTGTAAGGTCGAGACATGCTGGGCACCATGCGCCACACCGAGGCGAGCGTCTCCGACTACCTCTGGGCGGTACTCGCCGTCGTCGCCGGGATCGCGGCCGGGATGTCGGTGGTTATGGTCCTCAACAGCGTGGCGTCGCTGGGATCGAGCGATCTCTCCGTCTGGGGCCGTATCGCACCGGTCGGGGTCGCGCTGGGCTACCTCGCCGCCCTGAGTTGGGTGACCGCGGGAGCTTGGCGCCGCACCGTATGGGGATGCCGGCTCTCGAACACCGAGAAGGACTGTCCTCGTCACGGTTCTCGCTGTGCGGCCAGCCTGGGCGCTCGAGGTGGAGGTCCTTCCCGTCTCGATGGTTGATCACGTGGTCGTTCGTCACGCGGCATGGGATACTGCGACACCGATCCGAGAGGCATCGTCGTGGTATCTCCGCTCGACGCGATCGTGAGGGGGATGAGCGAACTCCGGCGGCGGGCCGGGGGCGGTGACATGATCGCCATCATGGAACAGCTCGCGAAGCGCGTCGACGAAGCGCAGGGTCGCGCAGAACTCGAGGCGCGCATCCGCGAGGTTCGACGCCGGCTCGCATCGGACGACTCAGCGGAGGTCGCGACATGACCCACGAGCGAGCAGCGGAGATCGCCGAGCAGACGGATGTCGACGGTCTCTGGCGCGAGCTGCGACAGGCCAAGCAGGTCGGTGACGTGCAGCTCGTTCGGGTCATCGAGAACCGGATGCGTGCACTGTCCCAGGAGCGTCGGTTCGCTCACCTCAGCGACGACGAGCTGCGCGCCCGGATCGAGGCCGTGTCCGGCAACCGCGAACCGCAGGACCTGCTGGCCTACAGCCCGGGCGGAGACGAGGGCGCCTGGTCAGGCACAGACGACACGGCCGCGCTGAACCGCGCCATCACTGCCAACCAGCACGACGGGATCGAAGCCACCCTCGGCGCGCTACTCGACGAGCTGCAGAGACGCACCGACGTCAACGACGGTGACGGATCGGGCTGACGGCCACCCCGGATGGGTTACCCGCCTCCACCACAACGTGATGGTCGACGCGCTGACGTCAGTCGGAGCGGTCCTTCCAGACGGCGAACCCCCCACCCAGGAGGCCAGCCAGGATCATGAGGCTGCCCGCACTCTCGTATCCCGACCCGATCGTGGCGAGTGCTCCCGCCCCGATGAGCACGCTGCCACCCACGATCAACGCCGCCGCGATGATCGTCAACGATGGATAACGCATCGGTGGTCCCTTGCTCACCGGGATGGCAGCGACCGCCTCGAGCGTAGCGCCGTCGCTTCGTCCCCCGATCCGATCGGATATGCGATCGATTCGGGTGATGAAGTTGCGGGCGCCGCGGGGCGGTGACGAGAACGGGCGCCGATGCGTGTTCCCGTCAGGCCGAGGGGCCATGGTCGCTTTGGTGGTGACGGGAACGCGCGTGGAGACGCGCTCCGGTCGTGCTCCCGAGTACACGCCGACGCACGGGGCAGCGAGGTCGGGTGACGGACAGCGGCGCGGGTAGCGTGCGCCCCGCACACAGGAGGGAGCGCGTGACCGACGTCAACTGGGCCGAGGCGGCCGATCCGGGCGACTACTTCGTCGGCCACATCGGCCTGGTGATCGACGAGGCGACCTCCGGTCGCGTCACCGGCCACCTCGACGTCGCCCCGCACCACCACCAGCCCTACGGCATCGTCCACGGCGGCGTGTACTGCTCGATCATAGAGACCCTGGCCAGTTACGGCGCTGCGGTCACCGCCCACGAGCGCACCGGAAACGCCAACGTCGTCGGTGTCAGCAACGCCACCGATTTCATCCGGGCGCACCGCGAGGGCCGTCTGAACGCAGTGGCAGAGCCGGTGCACGCGGGGCGGACCCAGCACATCTGGCAGGTGGTCATCACCCGCGACAGCGACGGCAAGGTCGTGGCGCGCGGGCAGGTGCGCCTCGTCGGCGTCCAGCCGGAGTCGATCGGCGGCTGACTGCGCGTCACGACGACGCTCACCAGGTCAGCTCGATCTCGACCTCCGACTCCTCGTCGTCGATCTCGACCTCGAACTTGAAGTTCACCTCGTCCGGAACTTGGACGGTGAACCGTCGACCTTCGCGCTCGAACGACACCTCGTTCTGTCGGGACAGCTCATCGGCGATCTGGTGCAGACGGTCGGCTGCCGCCTCGCGGCGGAGACGCTCCTCGGACGAGTACTCGAGTTCCATGCTGGCTCCGGTGGTCGGGGGCGGCGGATGGTAGGGGCCGGCGTTGCCGGATCCTGACTGTTCGGGCTGGCGAGCGTCGACGCCGTGGAGGGCCTCGTTCCGGGACACGAGCGTTAGGGTGGGCCGGTCCCCGAGTCGAAGGTCCGTCGTGAAGATCGACTACATCACCCTCGGCACCGACCGCGACACGACCATCAGCCAGGCTCGCCGGGCCGAGGAGGTCGGCTACGACGGGTGGTTCACCGGGGAGACCGGGCACGACCCGTTCCTGATGTGCGGCTACGCGGCGGACGCGACCGAGCGCGTGCATATCGGGACGGCGATCGCGGTGGCGTTCGCGCGCAACCCGATGATCACCGCCTACAGCGCCAACGACCTGCACTTGAACTCGGGAGGCCGTTTCGTGCTCGGCCTGGGGTCGCAGATCAAGGCGCACATCGAGCGCCGGTTCCACATGCCGTGGAGCTCACCGGCCGCGCGAATGCGTGAGTTCATCAACGCGATGCGCGCGATCTGGCGGACCTGGAACGAGGGCGACAAGCTCGACTTCCGTGGGGACTTCTACGAGCACACGCTCATGACCCCCTTCTTCAGCCCCCAACCCAACCCCCACGGGACCCCACCGATCTACCTGGCGGCGGTCGGTCCGCTGATGACCGAGGTGGCGGGGGAGGTGTGCGACGGCGTCATCGCGCACTCGTTCACGACCGAGCGCTACCTGCGTGAGCACACCCTGCCCGCGCTGGCACGAGGGCGTGAACGAGCCGACACCGATCGCGACGCCGCCGTGAGCCTCGGGGTGTTCACGATCACCGGTCGCGACGAGCAGGAGGTGGCGAACAACGAGGCCTTCGTGAAGGGGCAGATCGCCTTCTACGGGTCGACCCCCGCTTACCGCGCCGTGCTCGAGACCCACGGCTGGGAGGATCTGCAGTCCGAGCTCAACACGCTGTCGAAGCAGGGCAAGTGGGCCGAGATGAGCGAGCTGATCACCGACGACATCGTCGACGCGTTCGCGGTGCGGGGCGCCCCGACCGAGGTCGGCAGCCTGATCGCTGACCGCTTCGGTGACGTCGTCGACCGCATCAGCCTCTACACCGCGTTCCAGTACGAGAAGGATGAGTTCGAGGACTTCGCCGCGGGGCTCCGCGGAGAGGCGTGACCGCCCGGTCAGGACACTCGGGCGCGGCCTCGTACGGACAGGATCAGCGTCGCGACGGCGGCTCCGAGCAGTGCCGCGGCCAGCATCGCCAGCCACACCGGGATCCCTCCGTCCTCGTCGAGATCCGGATCGGCGGCCACGCCATCCGCGCGTTCGGTGTCCGGCAGCTCCTCGAGCTGTTCGAGGTCACCCGCCGCGGGGCCGTCCCACACCGAGATCTCGGTCACGGCCTCGAGTCCCCCTCGAACGGTGATGGTGTCGGTCGTGACGCCGTCGAAGGGGACGGCCGCGAACACGTCCGTGAGCTGGATCGGCGCGGTGTCGCCGACGTCGAGGGCGCAGTGCTCGCACCCCCGTACGACGACCAGCTCGACCGTGCGCGCCGAACCGAGCTGTACCTCGAGCCCCGTGACGTGAGGGCACGGCTCCTGCGCCTCGGTGTCACACTCGATCCGAGCGTCGACCGCCTCCGTGAGCACGCCGTCGGTCGCGCGGCACGGTGCGAGCGGAACCCGGCTGCCACCGGAAGCGGTCGCCGCGCAGTCGGCGCCCCGCGACGCCGGGGCGCCGAGCGCGCGAGCGGAAGGCGAGGCTGGGGGAGCGGAGCGCGACCTCGCGCAGCCCCTCGGGAGCGTTCACCGGGATCCGACCGACACCAGCGACCGCGCCCTGCGCGTCCTCGAGCACGCGCGAGTCGACGGTCGCGCCCTCCGGGGTGCCAACCTGGGACCAGATGGTCGCGGCGTTGCCGGTCTGGAACAGCGCGTCGTAGCGGTCGGGCACGCCGAACGTCGCCGTCGGAGGTGCCCAGCTGATCGTGCCCTGCCCGCTGAGGCTCAGCGTCGGTTCCCACAGCTCGAGGCTCGGCAGGACGGTGTTCTCGTTGCGGACGACGAACGTCGCGCGGACGCCGGCAGCGGCGACGGCACCGCTGCGAGCCTCGTCGGCGAACGACAGCAGCACGTCCACCTCCTCACCGAAGGTTCCCTGCAAGTCGCTGCCGCGGAGGTCGAAGCGGTAGCTGCCGTCATCCCCGGCCGTCGTCTGGTGGTCGGCACCACAGAGGTCCGTGAGGCACGCGGTGCCGAGCGTCGCGAGGATGAACGGCGTCCAGAACAGCACGCCCGGGCCCGGGTCGACCGTCAGACCCACCCGTGTCCCGGCCAACGGCGCGCCACCGCTGTCGGCGGCGACGCCCGTGATCGAGACCTCGGCGTCGGGATCGACCTGGCTAGCCGTGCACGCCGCGAGCGCCACGACGACACCGACCAGCGCAGCGGTGAACCGTGATGGCACCGCCGTCAACCCATGTGCGGGTAGCGATGATCGGTCGGGGGAACGAAGTTCTCCTTGATCGAGCGCGGGCTGATCCAGCGCTGCAGGTTCAGGGCGGAACCCGCCTTGTCGTTGGTCCCGCTCGCGCGCGCCCCACCGAAGGGCTGCTGTCCGACGACCGCCCCAGTGGGCTTGTCGTTGATGTAGAAGTTGCCCGCCGCGTGGCGCAGTCGCTCCATGGCCTCCTGCACCGCCCCGCGGTCGTCCGCGAACACCGCACCGGTCAGCGCGTAGGGCGAGGTGGTGTCGACCAGTTCGAGCGCGCGCTCCCAGTCATCGTCGTCGTAGACGAACACCGGCAGGATCGGGCCGAACAGCTCGCGCTGCATGAGGTCGTGTCGCGGATCGTCGGTCACGACGACGGTGGGCTCGACGAACCATCCCTCGCTGTCGTCGGTGCCACCGCCGACGATGACCCTCGTGGCGCTGCCATCGTTCGCCTGTGCGATCGCGTCGCGGTGCCGGATGAATGCCCGCTCCTCGATGACTGCGCCCATGAAGTTCGACAGGTCCGCGACGTCGCCCATCGGCAAGCCTGCGGTCGTCTCGATGAGCGGTTCCTCGAGCCGGTCCCACACGCTGCGGGCGATGTAGGCCCGCGAGGCCGCCGAGCACTTCTGCCCCTGGTACTCGAACGCGCCTCGGACCAGCGCGGTGCACAGCTGTTCGACGCTGGCGGAAGGGTGGGCGATGACGAAGTCCTTCCCGCCGGTCTCGCCCACGATCCGTGGGTAGCTGCGGTAGTGGTCGAGCCCCTCTCCGATGCGTCGCCACAGGGCGCGGAAGACGGTGGTGGAGCCGGTGAAGTGCAGGCCGGCGAAGTCCGGGTGTTCGAAGCAGGCGTGACTGACGAGCGCCCCGTCGCCATGCACGAGGTTGATCACGCCGTCGGGCAGCCCGGCGGTCTGGAGGAGCTCCATGAGGTACTGGGCGGACAGGGCCTGCTTCTCGGATGGCTTCCACACCACCGTGTTCCCGCAGAGGGCCGGGGCGGTGGGGAGGTTGCCGGCGATCGAGGTGAAGTTGAAGGGGGTCAGCGCCAGCACGAACCCCTCCAGTGCTCGGTGGTCCGTGCGGTCCCAGATGCCGGGTGCGGACTGCGGTTGCTCGCCGAGGATCTGGCTGTAGAAGTGGACGTTGAAGCGCCAGAAGTCGATCAGCTCGGCAGCAGCGTCGATCTCGGCCTGGACGACGGTCTTGGACTGGCCCAGCATCGTCGAGGCGTTGAGGGTGTCCCGCCACGGTCCCGCGAGCAGGTCAGCGGCACGGAGGAAGACCGCGGCACGCTGCTCCCATGGCAACGACGCCCAGTCCGAACGTGCCTCGAGGCCCGCCTCGATGGCCGCCGCGACCGTGTCGGCCGAGGCGGCGTGGACCGTCGCCAGATGCAGATCGTGGCGGTGCGGGGCGCGCACCTCGAAGGTCTGCCCGGTGGTGACCTCCTCGCCCGCGATGACGCAAGGCGCCTCACGCGTCTCCTTCTCCATGGTCGCCAGCCGCTGCTCCAGCGAAGCTCGCTGAGCGCGACCGGGCGCGTAGCTCTCGACCGGTTCGTTCGTCGGCGGCGGTGGGACAGCGCGAGCGGTCGTCACGGGAGTGCCTCTCCTCGGAGCGTTCGCAGCGATCGTAGGTCGCGGTGACGGGGGAGGCGGAGCCGTGAATCGGTACGCTCGGTCGAGCGACGAGGAGCGCGTCCGGTGTTGACGGTCGGTGTCGATATCGGCGGCTCGTCCATCCACGCGCTCGTCCTCGACGACGCCGGTGACGGTGACGAGGTTGTGGGCCGCGTCCATCTGCGAACCCCGATGACCGGCGATCGCACCGACGTGCTCGACGTGATGTGGGCCGCGGTGCAGGAGTCGATCGAGGCCGGGGACGCCTCCATCGACGACATCCCAGCGGTGGGTATCGCCAGCCCGGGGATCGTCATCGAGGGCACCGTCGGCGGGGCGTTCAACGTGCCCGGGTGGTACGAGCGGTTCTCGATCCAGAGGCTGTTCGAGGAGCGCGTCGAGCGACCCTGCCGCGTGATCAACGATGCGACCGCTGCTGCCGTGGGTGAGCATCGTCTCGGTGCGGGGCGCGGCCACGACAACCTCCTCTACGTGACCATCGGCACGGGGGTCGGCGGCGGCCTGATCCTCGGAGGAAAGCCGTACGAGGGTCGCCTCGGAGGCGCCGGCGAGCTCGGTCACATGATCGTGCAGCGCGGGGGAGCCGTGTGCCCGTGTGGCCGGCGCGGCTGCGTCGAGGCGTACGCGGGGCGCCGGGCGATGGCGCAGGCGGCCGAGCGCGAGATGGCCGCGGGGCGCCACACCATCCTGTTCGACCTCAAGGACGAGCAGGGCAAGCGGCGGCTGACATCGGGTGTGTTCCGGGCGGCGCTCGACGCGGGCGATCCCTTCGTCGGCGACCTGCTCGATGATGCGATCTCGGCGCTCGGCGCGGGCATCGCCTCGACCGTCAACCTCCTCGACGTCGAGCTGGTCCTGATAGGGGGAGGGTTCGCCGACAAGTTCGCGCCCTTCTTCGTCTACCGAGTGGAGGCCGCGGCCCGCCCCAGCCTCTTCCTGCAACCGCCCCACGTCCGCTTCGGTACGGCCGACCTGGGAGGTGACGCCAGCGCCCTGGGCGCCGCCATGGTGGCGCGTGACGACGTCATCGACGACGGGGACGGCTAGGAGGCTGGCGTTACGCTGGCCTCTCGCCCTCGGCTGCCGTCAGCAGGAGCGCCCCCGTGACCCACCTCGACGACGCGCGCACCATCGTCACGTTCCTGCGCGCTGCGGTCGACCACGCCGTGACCCGCCTCGCCGAGCAGACCAGCAAGGACGGGCGCATCTCCGTGTCGGCGCTCGACGAGCACCAGACCGTGGCCTACGACATCGCCGCGCTCGCGTCCCGGGTCGCCGCCGCCGAGCGGTTGCTCACTTACGGCGAGCACGGCGGACGGGAGGCCGCGCTCGCGCTCGCGTTCGCTGCGGAGACGGCAGCTGACCTCGCCGGACGCGTCACGGGTCGCCTCGATCGCTACGGGCTCGACGCTGCCTGGCTCGCGGGAGATATCGGGGCGGCGGTGGAAGCTGGCCGCTCGAGCGACTTCCTGACAGCGCTCGGCGCCGCGGTGATCGACGGGGACGGCGAAGCAGGGCCGCGCCACCTCGGCGAGGAGCGCGAGATGGTGCGCGACACCTTCCGTCGGTTCGCCGAGGAGCGCGTGAAGCCGGTCGCTGAGGAGATCCACCGTGAGGATCGTGACATCCCCGACGAGATCATCCAGGGTCTCGCCGAGCTCGGCTGCTTCGCCCTGTCGATCCCCGATACCTACGGGGGTTACGCCGAGGGTGGCGAGGACGACCTGCTCAACATGGTGCTCGTCACCGAGGAGCTCTCACGCGGCTCGCTGGGCGTCGCGGGCTCGCTCATCACGCGCCCCGAGATCATCTCCACGGCCATCCTGCGGGGCGGCACCGAGGAGCAGAAGCAACGCTGGCTGCCGGCGATCGCGTCGGGTGAGAAGATGTGCGCCGTCGCGGTCACCGAGCCCGACTTCGGGTCGGACGTCGCCGGGGTCAAGACCATGGCGACCCGCACTGGCGACGAGTGGGTGATCGACGGCGTCAAGACGTGGTGCACCTTCGCGGGCAAGGCGGAGCTGCTGCTGCTGCTCGCGCGCACCGATCCGGACCGGTCGAAGGGCCACCGTGGTCTGTCGCTGTTCGTGGTTCCCAAGCCGCGCAACGAGGGTCATTCGTTCGAGGTCACCCAGGACGGTGGCGGGCGGATGACCGGTCGCGCCATCTCCACCCTCGGCTACCGCGGGATGCATAGCTTCGAGGTCGTGTTCGAGAACTGGCGGGTGGCGCACACCGACCTCATCGGCGAGGACGACGGCGTCGGGCAGGGCTTCTACCTGCAGATGCAGGCGTTCGCCGCGGGTCGGCTGCAGACCGCCGCGCGGGCGCAGGGGCTGATGCAGGCCGCGCTCGACGCCGCGGTCACCTACACCGGGCAGCGGCACGTGTTCGGCGAGCCGCTCGCGAGCTACGAGCTGACCCGGACCAAGATCGCCCGCATGGCCGCGGAGCTGGTCGCGTCGCGCAACTTCTCGTTCGAGGTGGCGCGGATGCTCGCCGGGGGGGAGGGTCAGCTCGAGGCGAGCGAGGTCAAGCAGTTCAGCTGCCTGGCGGCCGAGTGGATCACCCGCGAGGCGCAGCAGCTGCACGGTGGGTACGGCTACGCCGAGGAGTACGCCGTCAGCCGCTACTTCGTCGACGCGCGCGTGCTGTCGATCTTCGAGGGCGCTGACGAGGTGCTGGCCCTACGGGTGATCGCGCGCACCCTGCTCCAGGACGCGCTCTAGTTCCCGTGGTCACCGTCGCGAGCCCCGACGAGCGCACGGTCACGCCCGTTCGCGATGGCGACCGCGATGGCACGGTTGCCGGCGCGGCGCTGGAGGCCGGTCAGGTCGGGCCCGGGGAGGGACGTGCCGGCGGCGCGTGAACGCTGTACCGCTGGTTGTGGTGGCGCGGTGGCCGCGGGTACCGGGTTCGCGGTCGCCCCGTTCCCTCCGACCCCCGCACCGCTACCGCTGGAGCTGCTGCTCGAGGTCGCGCTAGGGCCGAAGGTGTGCTTGCTTCCGGCCCGGAAGATCACCGTCGACCGGGTGTGATCCACGCCGGCTTCGATCGCGGCGCCGCCCTGGCCCTTGCCGCCGGTACCGGAGACCTTCACGGAGTAGCGGTCGAGGTCGAAGACCTTGGCGACCATGGACGTCTCGAGCGTCACACCTTCGACGAGGCGTTCCACCACGGCGATGACCCCGCTGCGGGTCGCACTGGAACCCGCTCCCTCCAGGTACTGGCGGACCTCGGTGACCATGTTCACCAGGATCTGCTCGGCTCCGGTCACGGTCGTGCCGACACTCACCTCGACACCGAACATGCCGCCCACGCCGGCCTGTACCTCGTCCAGACGCCGCCGCAGCTGGGCGACGACGGAGCCGGGAAGGATGGCCGCGAGCACCTGGAAGATCCCCGTGGACGCAGCCGCCGTGACCTTCGTCTCCATCTTGAGCTCGCTGGCATCGAGTGCCATCGTGGCGTAGTGGAGTTTGAGCATCAGCGAGGTCGTGTGCTGTCCCGAGAAGCCACCCTGGACCAGTCGGGCCACACCGGGCAGACCCGCCTTGCCCTCCACGCCGACGGAGGCCGACATGCCGACGGTCACCGACTGCGTCGCTCCACCGCCCTGTTGGTTCAGAGCCAGTTCGGTCTCGGCGAACCGCTCGGCGAGCGCCGTCCCCTTCAGGTCGACGGTCCCGAGCGCACTCGCCTCGCCCTCTGCCTCGACGTAGTCGGCGACGCGGAACCGCAACGAGGTGGCGCGGTCGGCGAACGACGCGACGGTGCCGGCGTGAGCCATCGCGTTGAAGGGGGCAGGTAGCACGCCGGCGGCGCCGAGCCCGCCGAGGAAGGTGACCATGCCGCCGAGGCCGTCGCAGGTGTCGTCGTCGCCGCCCTTGTTGAACTCGAAGGTGCCCGTGAGCGTGCCTCGGTAACCGCCCTCGACGCGGCCCTTCGCGGACGCGAGGTCGACGCTCTCGCCCGAGAGCGCCTTGAACGCGTCGACGAGGTCTGATGAGTTCGATGAGCCCGCCGGCACGTTGACCTCGACGCCCACGCCGCCGCCCTGGCTGGTGTTGGCCTGCACGTTGAGACCGAGCGTCCCCTGACCCGTCAGGGTCACCGTGAACTTGTCACCTACCCGTTTGATCGCGATCTCCGAGCCACCACCGAGCCGCACGTTGACGACCCGCACGGGGATGTCGACGTTGCCCTTCACGAAGAACTTGAGCTCGTTCTCGCTGTCGGGTCCGAGGTTGGGGAGCATGTCGTCGACGCACGGGCCTATCGCCTGGCCGAGCGGGGCGCAGACCTCGCCGAGCAGCTCGCGCTCCCGTTGGGCGCGACCACGTTGGACCTTGGCGCGGGTCGAGGCGACCAGGCGTGAGGCACGCGCTCGCAGGCTCCGGCCGGTGCCACGCAGACCGTTCACGGCGGCGTTCTTCAGCTGTCGGACGCGGTCGACGCCACGTTGGATCGCCTGCTTGGCGCCGTCCCAGATCTCCCGTGCCTTCTGCTGCAGGAGCTCGATGCCACGGCGCATCCGCGCCTTCAAGCTGTCCCACGCTCGCTGGAACCCCTGCGCCAGCTGCTGCGCCTTCTCCCGGACGCGCTGGACGAACTGTCGGATACGCGACGTCACGGCCGTGATCGCGGTCTTGATGGGACCGGGCACGAGTGACCAGACGGTGGACAGCAGCCCGCGGACACGGTCGGCAGTGCCTCCCGCGCGACCGCGGATGGCACCGACGAGCCGGTCGAACGCACGGCGCGCACCGTTCACGAGCCCGTCCCACGCGCGCTTCGCAGCGTTGCCGATCCGACCGATCGTCGCGCGGATCCCGCTGACGAGTCGGTCGATGCCGGCGCGCAGCCGTTGGGCGAGGCCGGCCAGCGTCTGGGCGACGCGATCGACGACGCGGGCGACCGCCGCGCTGGCTCGCTCGATCCCGTTCGCGACGGCGTCGGCGACGTCAGCGCCGCGCTGGAGCACCCACCCCCCAACGTCGCCGGCGAACTGCCGCAGCTGGGCCAGGCGCTCCCGGACGGTCCGCTGGACGCCGCGCTTGACGCGCGTGTACAGGCTCTCCGCGCCCCGTCCGATGCCCTCGAGGACGGCTGCACCGTCGCAGTCGAGATCCGGCAGGGCGGTCTCTCCCGACCGGCTCGCCGACTCGAGGCGCTGCCGGGTCCCTCCTGCCTCGCGACCACCGCCAGCCGCGGCACCGCCTGCAGTTCGGGCACCGGGAACGACGACCGCAGGGATCACCCCAGCCATCGATGCGAACCCGCCCACCTCGCGCTGTGCCTCCTGGGCAGCCCGTTCCCCTTGACGTGATGGACCTCGAGACTCCGAGGCCGTCCGGCGTTCGAGGTCCTGCGCGTCCGTCTCTCCCCGGCTCCGTTCCCGACGGACATCGGTGTCGGCCTGCTCCCCACGCTGCTCGCCTGCACGTGTAGCCCGGCCCTCCTCCCGATCGGCCTCACCCTCGCCACCGCTGAAGATCCCGCTCAGGCCGCTGAGGAGGCCGCGGGCCCGATCGAGCAGGCCGAACGGGATGTCGAGCCGCTGCACCGTCGTGTCGGCACTGCGCTGCAGCGATGTCCCCCCCGCCAGGATGTCGGATCCGTGGGGGAGGAGGTCGGCTTCGAACACGAACCAGTCCCTCGGGGTCGCGTGGGCAGGTCCGACGAGTGGTTCGGGCGGGGCGTGGCGCGGGGTGAGGAGGGCCGCGGTCGCCCGGTTGCCGATGGTGCGCTGGAGCGCGAGCAACCGGTCCGAGCCGATGCCTGGTGCCTGCGGGTCCTCGTGGAGGCAGCCGACGAGTTGCCCGCACGACTGGAGCGACTCCGGCGCCGTGTCCTCGTGCTGCGCCTCGCGAGCGGCCGGCTCGAGATCACGGGCGTGCTCGCCCGTCCGGATGGTCGCCGCGTCCACCTGGGCCTCTCCGTCACCTCACGTCCCGCGCATGGTTCCACCCAGCCCCGCTGGGGGGGACCACTTCGGGCCAGGTGGGTAGGAACACCTCGCTGCCCGACCGGGCACGGCAGGGGGACCGTTCGGGCTGGACGGCCGTGCGGGACTTGACGAGCACCCGTTGCAGGGCGAACATTAGCGCTGTTAACTTAACGCTGTTCAGTCCATGAGGAGCGCTCGATGTTCGCTCGCATCGCCGCCATGCTCGTCCATCGCCGCCGCGCGGTGCTGATCGCGGCGCTCCTCGGCTTCATCGCCGCCGGGGCGATGGGCGGTGACGTCCAGGAGCACCTCTCCGTCGGGGGCTTCGACGATCCCGAGTCGGAGTCGACCCGGGCCGCCGAGGTGCTGGAGGAGCACTTCGCCCAGGGCATCCCCAACCTGGTGCTGCTCGTCGAGTCGCGTGCCGGCTCGGTGGACGACGTCGCCGCCGAGGGCCAGTCGCTGACCGAGCGGGTGGCCGACGCCGAGCACGTGGCCGAGGCAGCCTCCTACTGGTCGCTCGGCAACCCACCGCCGCTGCGCAGCGGGGACGGGTCGAAGGCCCTCGTGCTCGCGCGGATCGAGGGCACGCAGAGCGAGCAGCTCGAGCGGGCAGGCGAGCTGCGCGAGGAGTTCACCTACGAGGACGACACGTTCAGCGTGAGCGTCGGAGGGTTCGCCGCCACCTTCGACGAGATCAACCAGATCGTTGAGGAGGACCTCGTCAAGGCGGAGCTCATCGTCTTCCCGTTGACCTTCGTGCTCCTCATCATCGTGTTCGGAGGCGTCGTCGCCGCGTTGCTGCCGCTCGGTGTCGGCGGCTTCGCGATCGTCGGGACGTTCTTCGTGCTCAAGCTCATCGCGCAGGGCACAGAGGTCTCGATCTTCGCCCTGAACTTCACCACCGCGATGGGCCTGGGCCTCGCCATCGACTACGCGTTGCTCGTGGTGTCCCGCTTCCGTGAGGAGCTCGCAGCGGGGTACGACACGGCGACGGCGGTCAGCCGGACCGTCCAGACCGCTGGCCGGACCGTGCTCTTCAGCGGGCTCACCGTCGCGGCAGCCCTGGCGGCGCTGCTCGTGTTTCGCTTCGCCTTCCTGCGCTCGTTCGCCTACGCGGGCATGGCGGTGGTTGGTCTCGCCGTCGTGGGGGCGGTCGTCGTGCTCCCGGCGGGTCTCGCCGTGCTCGGGCCCCGCGTCAACAAGTGGCAGGTGCGCAAGCGTGCCGCCCGACCGGAGCACGAGGAGGGCACCTGGCACCGTATCGCCATGGCGGTGATGCGCCGGCCGATCCCCATCGCGACCGTGGTGATGGTCTTCCTCACGTTCCTCGGACTGCCTTTCCTCGGCGTCGAGCTCGGCTTCCCCGACGACCGGGTGCTTCCGCCGGGAGCGGAGACGCGCGAGGTCGGGGACACGATCAGGGCGGAGTTCAACTCCAACGAGGCGGTCCCCGTCCAGGTGGTGGTCCCCGGCGTGGACGCTCGGGATCGCGGCGAGGACGTCGACGCCTACGCCACCGCGCTGTCGCAGGTGGATGGGGTCGCCCGCGTTGACGCTGCCACCGGCAGCTACCTCGCCGGCTTCCAGGTGTTCGAGGGTGGGCCCCTCAGCGAGCGCTTCGTCGCCGCTGACGCGACCTACCTGTCGGTCGTGCTGTCCGAGGAACCGATCTCGCTCGAGGGCGAGGAGATCGTCCGCGACGTCCGTGCGGTCGACGCCCCGTTCGAGCAGGTCCTCGTCGGTGGGGGATCGGCCGAGCTCGTCGATGGCAAGGCGGGCCTGCTCGGGCAGATGCCTCTGGCGCTCGCGCTGATCGCCGCGATCACGTTCATCGTGCTGTTCCTGATGTTCGGATCGATCCTGGTGCCCTTCAAGGCCATCGCGCTGAACCTGTTCAGTCTCACGGCGACGTTCGGGGCGATGGTGTGGGTGTTCCAGGACGGCAACCTCAGCGGACTGCTGGGCTTCACGGCGACGGGGACGCTGGTCACCACGATGCCGGTGCTCATGTTCTGCGTGGCGTTCGGCCTGAGCATGGACTACGAGGTGTTCATGCTGTCGCGCATCAAGGAGGAGTACGACCGCAGCGGCGACAACGTCGGCTCCGTCGCCTCCGGCCTCGAGCACACCGGCCGCATCGTGACCGCGGCCGCGGTGCTGATCGCGGTGGTGTTCGCGGCGTTCTCGACCGGACGGGTGTCGTTCATCAAACTGTTCGGCATCGGCATGGCCCTGGCCGTCCTCGTCGACGCCTTCCTCATCCGGGCCACGCTGGTCCCGGCCTTCATGCGCCTGGCGGGGCGGGCGAACTGGTGGGCGCCCGGTCCGCTCCGTCGGCTGCACGAGCGCATCGGCCTGTCGGAGAGCGTCGACCTCGACGACACCCCGCCCACCTCCGAGGCCTCCCAGGTCGGGGTCTCGGCGTGACCCCGGCCGAACGCGCTCGCGCGCCCCGCGGACAGGGTGATCGGCTGCGCGAAGAGCTGCTCGACGCTGCCGAGCAACTGCTCGTCGAACGGGGCAGCGTCGATGCGGTCTCGGTGCGCCAGATCGTCGAGCACGTCGGTTGCACGCCGCCGGCGATGTACCTGCACTTCGAGGACAAGGACGGGCTGTTCCGGGAGGTCTGTGGGCGGAGGTTCGAGGAGTTCGGGGCCGCTCTCGAGGAGGCTGCCGCCGACGCCACCGACCCACTCGATGAGCTGCAGCGACGGGGCATGGCGTACGTGCGCTACGGCCTCGAGCACCCGGAGGCCTACCGCGTGCTGTTCCTCGCCCGCAGCGACGAGCGCAACTGGGAGATGACCGAGGACGACCCCGGGATGCGTGCGCTCAGCGCCCTGGTGGCGGCGGTCCAGCGCGCCATAGACGCTGGAGCCCTCGTCGCGGACGACGCACCGACCGTCGCGGTGGCGCTGTGGGCCGCGGTGCACGGGACGACGGCGCTGCTGCTCAACCAGCCGTCGGGTGAGGATGGTCCCCTGGTGATGCCGGGTGTGGAGGCGTTGACCGACCGCGTCCTGCAGATGTGCATCGACGGCCTCCGCCCACGCTGACCGTCACCTCGGTCAGAAGGCGGGAGGGCGCTTCTCGCGGATCGCGGCCAGTCCCTCGGCGAGGTCGACCGTGCCGTAGTTGGTCGACTGGGCCGCGGCCTCGACGTCGAGCTGTTCCTCGAGCGTGTTGTCCCACGTCACGGTGAGGGAGCGCTTGAGCTGTCGGACCACGACCGGTGAGGCGGCGGCGATCCGACGCGCACGGTCGAGGGCGTGATCGAGCACCCCGTCGGCGGGGAGCACGCCGAGGGCGAGTTCGATGTCGCCCGCTTCCTGGCCGCTGATCAGTCGGCCCGTGTACAGCAGCTCCGCTGCGCGCTGGCGACCCACGAGCCGGGGGAGCAGCCACGACGCCGCCATCCCTGGATGCAGCCCGAGCTGCGCGAAGTTGAGTCCGACCTTCGCCTCCTCCGCGACGATCAGCAGGTCACACGCCATCGCGACGCACAGACCCGCCCCGATCGCGTGGCCGTTCACAGCCGCGATCACCGGCACTGGCAGCTCGCGCACCGACAGGAACAGCCCGTAGAAGCGGCGCATGTCCGCGGTCGCGTCGTAGCCCTCGTCGCGGGTGCGGCGGGCGTGCTCCTCGAGCATCCCGAGATCCCCTCCGGCACAGAACGCCGGCGGCGTCCCGGTCAGCACGGCCGACCGGAGATCCTCATCACGAGCCAGGTCGGCGAAGGCGCCGTGGAGCGCCTCTCCCATCGCGACTGACATCGCGTTGCGGCGGTCGGGATCGTTGAGCGTGATGGTGGCCACTCCGCCGTCACGGGCCACCTCGACCAGTGCCATGCGCGCCCTCCCGGTCCGTGACGAGACTAACGCCCGGTGTGGTCGGGCCGACCGGGTCGGCGAGGTCGGGGCTCCGGTCCGGTGTCCGAACGGCAGGTGAAGGCAGGGACGGGCGGTCACGGCCGACGGCACGTTGCCGCATCCGTTCCGGAGGAGCCCTTGCGCCGCAGCGACCTGGTCAGCGCACGTCTGGACCGCGTGATCCCGGCGGCGCTGTTCACCGCGTTCCTGGCGCTGCGCCTGCCCTTGCGGAGCGGCTTCCTCGTCAACTGGGACGCGGTCAACTACGCGCTGGGCCTCGAGGTGATCGACCTCGAGCACCACCAGCCTCACCCCCCGGGCTACCTCGGCTTCATCCTGCTCGGGCGCGCGGCGCGGCTGGTCACCGGCGACGCCAACGCAGCCTTGACCGTGGTCAGTGTGATCGCGGGCGCCGCCATCCCGGCGCTGTTCTACCTGCTCGCCCGCCGCGTGCTGCGTCGTCCGTTCGCCGTCGGAGGCGCGATCCTGCTCGGGAGCTCGCCGGTCGTCTGGTACTACAGCGTCGTCGCGCTGAGCTACGCCGTGGGCGGCGCGCTGGTGCTGGCCGTGGTCTACGCCGCCCACCGCGCGCGGACCGACGCGTCACGCGGTTGGCTCATCGGCGCCGCCGTCGCGCTTTCGGCACTCGGCGCGGTTCGCCAGATCGACATGGCGTTGCTGCTCCCCGTGGTGATCTGGGCGGCGGTGCCCTTCGAGCACCGCACACGCATCCGGGGCGCCGTCGCCCTCGTGCTGACCTCGCTGCTGTGGGGCATCCCGCTGCTGCTCCTCGCGGGTGGCATCGGTGCCTACCTCGACTACGCGACCGGACTGGCCACGTTCGCGGGAGGACGCACGTGGCTGGGATCGTTCGACCCGGTGGGGATGGCACAGAACTTCGGGCTCGTCGCACTCGGGCTCGTCGTCGGGCTCAACGTGCTGCTCCTGCCGTGGGCAGCGTCGACCCTCGGAGGCCAGCGTCCGTTCCGACGTCTGGACGCGGCGACACGCCAGCTCGTGCTCCTGTGGACGGTCCCGGCGCTGCTGGTCTTCCTCCTCGTGCACACCGGACAGGTCGGCTACGTCCTCGTCATCCTGCCCGCCGGCGTGCTCGTCGCCACGGCGGCGGCGCAGGCCCTGGTCGACGAGCGCGCGACCGAGACGCTGCTGCGTCGCGCGTTCCCGCGGCGTCGCACCACGGTCGTGGCAGGGGCCCTGGCGGTCAACCTCATCGGGTTCTTCGTGCTCCCACCCGTCGGGCACACGGTCCTGTCCGCTCGCGACACGCAGGCCACCGACACCGATCCGCAAGCGACCTTCATCCAGGATCGGACGCGCCAGTTCGACCTGCGCCGCAACGACGAGCACTGGGCGGACCTCATCGCGACGGTCGAGCGTTTCGATCCCGACAAGGCGGTCGTCCTCGGGGTGCCGACGAGCGGGGGCAGCTTCCGGCACCTGACCTACTACGCCCCGGACCATCTCGTTCTCGGTCTGGGGTTCGATCGTGGCGGACGGTTCGGCGCTCTCGCGACCGCTCGGGACCGCACCAGCGACTACAGCATCGACTCGATCGGGGCCGCGCGACCCGAGATCAGCCTGCCAGCGGGGACCAGGTACGTGCTCGTGCCCGACCGCGAGGTGGCGGTCGGTCTGCGCTGGGAGGCGCTCCGCCCCGTCAAGGTCCACGATCGGATCGTGCTGTACGCGCTCGCGGTGCCGGACGGGGTGCGGCTCGTGTTCCACCAGGCGCGTGAGTGGTCGCCGCCGTTCATCGAGCTCGTGCGCCCCGGAGCGGAGCGGTTCGACCGCCGTACGCCGGTCCCAGTCGGGCACGCATGAGGTAGACGTTGTAGTCATCGAAGCGCGAGAGGGTGAAGTACACCTCCGGTTCCGCCAGCGTCCCGGGGACCAGGTAGGGGGCGTACAGGGTCGGCACGTCGACGGCGGACACCAGCATGCGGGGCGCCGACCACGGCCCCGTCAACCGCTCCGCCGTCCGGATCTCGACCGCGCCGACGTCGTCGTTGAGGTACAGCATCAGCCACCGGCCAAGGCCCAGGCTCCACGCCACCGACAACTCCCCGACCGGCCCGGGCACGACCGGCGCCGCGGTATCCGGATCGGCCGACCAACCACCGCCGTCCCAGTACCGCCACGCGCGGACGTCGAGCAGGTCGCGCAGCGGCACACGCGCCAGGTGTGCCGCGCCGTCCCTCCCGGCCGGGATGCCCAGGACGTGCACATCGTCGCCCTGCTCGCCCCCGGTCACGAACGCGACCTGCGCGAAGTTGCTCGCCGCTGACCACCGTGCGCCCCGCAGGCGCTGCCAGGTGACACCGTCGTCGTCCGAGACCGCCAGGCCGGAGTGGTTGACGACCCAGCTACCTGGTGGTCCCCAACAGCGCACGGACATGTAGTGCAGCACCATCCTGTCGCCGAGGGAGATCCCGTTGGTGGGGATCACCGTCTCCTCCCACCCGCGCAGCTTCAGCGATCCGAGTAGCTCGCGTGCTCGTCCGCTTCCGTCCTCGACCATGCCGGTGAAGATCAGGCCATCCTCGAGCGGTCCAGGATCCGTCCACGCGAGCACGTTGCTGCGCCACCCCGACCGGTCCGGTCCCGCGAACGTGTCGCCGAACACGACCGCGAGACGGTCCCGGTGCTCGAACATGTGACCGAGGTCGGTCCCCGCGACCTCCCAGCGGGTGAACGTGCGGTTCACCGATCCGGGGCCCGTGATCTTCGCGACCGGCGCCACCCCGTGGACCGCGACCGGCGGCCGGTGTCGGTCGGGTTCACGATCGCGCTTGAGCTGCGCGAGCTCGGCCCCTTCGGGATCGGCCGTCCCTTCCGACGGCTTCGGCTTCTCGAGGCAACGTGGAGGCAGCCCCAGGCCCAGCTCGGACGCCACGTCCGGGACGAGGCCCGCCGTCGTCAGCAACGCCCCGCAGGCGAGCAGCGCGACGCTGCTGGATCGTTCGACCGTGCGGAACCAGCACGGTCGTCTGGATCGCGCACGGAGGAGGAACAGGACCCCGACGAGCAGCGCTACGCCTCCAGCGGCGACCAGCTGTAGCAAGATCCGTTCCGACGTCCGACATCCACTGACGCTACGCCTGTCGGCCGCCATGGCCCGGACCGAAGTAGGGGTCCGAGGACCTCGGCCGGAAGTCCGCGGTCAGCTGACCAGGGGGAGGCGCAGCGCGGCCGGAGCGTGCTCGGGGACGGAAGGCTGGCGGGGCGGCACCGGCGCGACCCGCCGGTAGGGCTGACCCAGCGGCGGCCGGGGATCCTCCTCGCCGCGGTTGGGCCACAGCGCCATGGCCCGCTCGGTCATCGCCGTGATCGTCAGCGACGGGTTGACGCCGAGGTTCGCCGTGATGGCGGCTCCGTCGCAGATGTGCAGCCCGGGGCAGCCGTACACGCGGTGGTAGGGATCGATCACACCTGACGCGGGCGAGTCCCCGATGGGCGCTCCGCCGATGAAGTGCGCGGTCGTAGGCACGTTGAGCACCGCCTCGGCCCACGACCCGCCCGGGTAGCCGTCGATGCGGTCGGCGACCCTGCGGGTGAACTCGTTGCCGACCGGTATCCAGCGGGGGTTCGGGGCGCCGTGGCCCTGCCGCGTGGACAGCTTCCAACCGAACAGCCCACGCTTGCGGAACACCTGGAGCGAGTTGTCCAGGCTCTGCATCACGAGCACGATGATCGTGCGCTCCGACCACCTCCGCACCGACAGCGACCGCAGGAAGACGATCGGGTGGCGCAGGATCTCGAGGAGGAAGCGCAGGAACCGGGGCACGTTGCCCCCACCGTCGACCATCAGCGTCGCGAGCATGCCCATCACGTTGCTGCCGCGGCCGTATCGGACCGGTTCGATGTGGGTGTTCTCGTCGGGGTGGACCGACGACGTGATCGCGATGCCGCGCGAGTAGTCGGTCTTGGCGGTCCGGGCCTGCGCCCCGAGGATGGCCTCGGAGTTCGTGCGCGACAGCGCCCCGAGCCGGTCAGAGATCGCGGGCAACGAGCCCTCCGCCTTCAGGCGGTGCAGCAGCTTCTGGGTGCCGAGCGCCGAGGCAGCCAGCACGACCTGCTCCGCGTACCACTCACGCCGACCTCTGCGTCCCGACGCCCCCGGTGGCTGGGTGACCACGAGGTACCCGCCCTCGGCGCGCGGCCGTACGTCGCGGACCTCGTGCTCGGGGTGGACGACCGCCCCGAGCTTCTCCGCGAGGTAGAGGTAGTTCGCCGTGAGGTCGTTCTTGGCCCCGTGGCGGCAGCCGGTCATGCACTCGCCACACCGGATGCAGCCCACACGGTCGGGACCCTCCCCGCCGAAGTAGGGGTCGGGCACCCGTTGACCGGGAACGCCGAAGTACACCCCCACAGGGGTCGGATGGTAGGTCTCGCCGAACCCCATCTCGTCCGCGACGTCCTTGATGACGCGGTCGGCCTCGGTCTCGAACGGTGTCTCGGTGACGCCGAGCATGCGCTTGGCCTGGTCGTAGTGGGGCGCCAGTTCGCTGCGCCAGTCCGTGATGTGGGCCCACTGGGGGTCGTCGTAGAACGGTTGGAGCGGTTCGTAAAGGGTGTTGGCGTACACGAGCGACCCGCCGCCGACGCCGGCGCCGCTGACGACCATCACATCCTTGAGCAGCGACACACGCTGGATCCCCTTCAGACCCAACTTCGGCGCCCAGAGGAAGTTGCGCACGTCCCACGACGTCGTCGGCAGCGTGTCGGCGTCGAAGCGGCGGCCGGCTTCCATGACCCCGACGCGGTAGCCCTTCTCGGTCAGGCGTAACGCGCTGACGCTGCCCCCGAACCCGCTTCCGACGACGATGACGTCGTAACCGTGGTCGCGCTCGCGGGTCGGATCGTGCTCGGACACGGTGACCTCCGTGGGGGGCGCGGCAGGGTACGTCGCCGAGCCTTGGGGACGACGCTGGCGGCCGGGTAGCATGTCTCACGAGCAACGGCGCTCCGCACGCGGGGCGCCGTTCGTCGTTTCCCGATGGTCCTACCCGATCGGTCGTTCGCGACGACGGCGTGCCCTCCACCCTTGACCTCCCGGAGGCTGCCATGCCACGTCGTTCCACCCTGCGCCCGTCCGAGGCACGCCTCGTCGGTCCCGTGAGCCTCGTCGCCCGCGGGGCGCCGAAGGACGCCTGCGGCATCGGGTTCGTGGCGCATGTCGACGGTCGCCCTCGCCGCGAGCTCGTCGAGATGGGCCTCGAGGGCCTGCGGGGCGTGAAGCATCGGGGCGCCGTGGCTGCCGATGCGCGGTCCGGGGACGGTGCCGGACTGATCACGCAGATCCCGCGCGCGCTCGTGGCTGCGTGGGCCCGCGAACTCGGCGGACGGGGCACCGATCCGCAGTGCCTCGGACTGGCGTTCCTCTTCGTCGATGCCCGTGACGACGCGGACGGCGAGACGGCGCGGGCGACCGCACGCTCCGCGGTGGAACAGGCGTGCGAGGCGGAGGACATCCGCGTCATCGGCTGGCGCGACGTGCCCTTCGATCCCGACGCGATCGGCGAGATCGCCGAGGCCGCGCGGCCCGGTGTCGTGCAGGCCGTGATCGAGCGGCCCGACGGGTGGAGCGACGACGCCGCCGAACGCGCCGCCTACCGTGCGCGGCGCCGAGCCATCAAGGCGACCGCTGGTGTGCGGTTCTACACCGCGTCGTGGTCGTTCCTCACCGTGACCTACAAGGCGATGTGCGCCTCCGACCAGCTCGGAGCGTTCTACGCCGACCTCCGAAACGAGCGCTTCACCTCTGGCTTCGCGATCTTCCACTCGCGGTTCTCGACCAACACCGCCCCGACCTGGGAGCGGGCGCAGCCGTTCCGCACGCTGTGCCACAACGGGGAGATCAACACCATCCAGGGCAACGCCAACCTGATGCGCGCTCGGGAGGGTGACCTCGGTGCTGACTGGATCGACCTGGAGCTCGTGACCCCCGTGGTCGACGAGGACCAGTCCGACTCGGCGATGCTCGACAACGCCCTCGAGCTGCTGGTGCGCGGCGGGCGCGACATCCGCCACGGGCTGTCCATGCTGGTCCCCGCCGTGTGGGAGGGACAGCGTGACATCGACCCCAGCGTCCGCGATTTCCACCGCTACCACTCGTGCCTGGTCGAACCGTGGGACGGACCCGCGGGCTTGGTCTTCACCGACGGCCGTCGCGTCGGCGCCGCGCTCGACCGCAACGGCCTGCGTCCCCTGCGCTACCACGTGTGCGAGGACGGCATCGTCGTAGCGGCGTCCGAGGTCGGAGCCGTCCGGACCAGCTTCCCGGAGGATGACCCTCGCTACCACGGCCAGGTGCGACGCGAGCGGCTCGGCCCGGGCCAGATGCTGTGCATCGATCCGGACGCGGGAGGGCTGCAGGAGGACGCCGAGATCAAGATCAACCTGAGCCAGCGCCAGCCCTACGGCGACTGGCTCCGGGCGCACCTCGTCAAGGCCAGGGCCGGCCAGCCGGTGGAGATGGCGCCCGACGACGTGACCACCCGCCAGCTCGCGTACGGCTTCACCAAGGAGGAGGTGATCTCGATCCTGCGTCCGATGGCGACGCAGGGCAAGGAGACCACCTCCTCGATGGGTGACGACACACCCATGCCGGCGGTCGCCCATTGGCGCCGGCCGGTGAGCCACTACCTCAAGCAGCGTTTCGCCCAGGTGACCAACCCGCCCATCGACCACCTGCGCGAGCACGAGGTGATGAGCCTGCGGACGCTCCTCGGGCCGCGCGTCCCGATCCTGACCGAGCGTCCCGAGGCCGCCCACCTCGTCGAGCTCGAGTCGTTCGTGCTCTACCCCCACGGGCTGCGCCGCATCGTCATCGATCCCGATCTGCCGTTCCCGGTCCAGGCGGTCGACGCCACGTTCGCGCTCGAGGACGGCGGCCTCGCGGAAGCGCTGGAGCGCATCGGTGACGAGGCGGTCGGGTTCGTCCGTGAGGGTGCTGGAATCGTCGTGGTCAGCGACGGTGGCGCCGACGGCGAGCGCTGCCGCATCCCGATCCTGCTCGCGATCGGGGCCGTGCACCACAGGCTCCTGCGCGAGGGCTTGCGCACCCGGACCAGCCTCGTCGCCGAGACCGACGAAGCCCGCGAGACGCACGACATGGCCGCGCTCCTCGGCTTCGGCGCCGATGCCATCGTTCCGCGGCTGGTCATGCAGACCATCGCGGAGCTCGCCGACGCGGGGCGCATCGGGGGCGACAACCCCTCCGCGTCGGAGGCGCAGGAGCGCTACCGCACCGCCATCGAGGACGGCGTGCTCAAGATCATGTCCAAGATGGGCATCTCGACGCTCGACAGCTACCGCGCCGCGCAGATCTTCGAGGCGGTCGGGCTCGGACCGGACGTGATCGAGCAGTGCTTCGCCGGCACGCCGAGCGTCCTGGGCGGTGTGACCCTCGACGATCTCGAGGAGGAGCTGCGCGAGCAGCACGCGCTCGCGTTCGCCACCGACGATGAGGACGACGATCGCGACCTGCCCAGTCCCGGCGTCATCAAGTCCAAGAAAGGTGGCGAGTACCACGCCATGAACCAGGACGTCGTGGGGGCGCTGCACGATGTGCTCGGGTTGGGTCGCAAGCCCAAGACCGATCCGTTCCGGGTGGAGGCGGACGACCTCGACCTGTTCGCCGCCGACGAGCGCGCCGCCCACGTCCTCAACCGTGCGACGGCCGAGGGCCGCTTCGATCTGTACGCGAGGTTCTCGCAGCTCGTCAACGACCGACCCTACCTGGCGCCTCGCGACCTCATGGCGTTCGCCGACGTCGAGCCCATCCCGCTCGAGGAGGTCGAGGACGCCCTGTCGATCGCACGGCGGTTCTCCGGCGGGGCGATGTCACACGGGGCGCTCAGCGCAGAGGCACACGAGACGGTCGCGGCGGCGTTCAACCTGATCGGTGGCAAGGCCAACAGCGGCGAGGGCGGCGAGGCCCCCGAACGCTTCCGGACACGCGGGGACGTGCACGACACCGACTGCCGCATCAAGCAAGTCGCGTCGGGGCGCTTCGGCGTGACGCCCGAGTACCTCGCCTTCGCCGAGGAGCTGCAGATCAAGATGGCGCAGGGCTCCAAGCCAGGCGAGGGGGGACAGCTCCCGGGACACAAAGTCAGCGAGGAGATCGCGCGACTGCGCCACACGACCCCCGGCGTGACCTTGATCAGTCCACCCCCGCACCACGACATCTACTCCATCGAGGATCTCGCCCAGCTCATCTACGACCTCAAGCAGGTCAACCCCGACGCGCAGGTCAACGTCAAGCTCGTGGCCGAGTCGGGGGTCGGGCAGATCGCGGCCGGGTGCGTGAAGGCCCTGGCGGACTCCGTCCACATCTCGGGCTACGACGGAGGTACCGGCGCGTCGCCGCTGTCCTCGATCCAGCACGCCGGCATGCCGTGGGAGATCGGCCTCGCCGAGACCCAGCAGACGCTGCGCCACAACGATCTGCGTGGCCGCATCAAGCTACGCGTGGACGGTGGGTTCAAGACTGGCCGCGACGTGCTCGTCGCGGCACTGCTCGGTGCGGACGAGTACTCGTTCGGGACCGCCGCCCTGATCGCGGAGGGTTGCATCCTCGCCCGCGCCTGCCACCGTGATACCTGTCCGGTGGGCGTCGCGACGCAGCGGCGTGAGCTGCGCGACAAGTTCGAGGGACGCCCCGAGCAGGTCGCGGCGTACCTGCTGTTCGTCGCGGAGGAGGTGCGCCGCGGACTCGCCCAGCTCGGGCTGCCGTCGATGGCCGAGGCGATCGGTCGCGTCGACCTGCTGCGTCCCCGCGCGATCACCGAGGACGAGCGACTCGACCGCTACGCGGCGCGGCTCGACGTCACCCCGCTGCTCGCCGATGTGGGGGAGGGCGCGAGGTCGTTCGAGGCCCACGTCCCTCGGCAGCGTCCGCGCAGCGCGCTCGGGCAACAGGTGTTCGAGGATGCGCTCGAGACCATCTTCCTCGGTGGGATCGTCGAGTACGTCTACGACATCCGTAACGCCGACCGCACCGTCGGGGCGCAGGTGGGCGGGGCGGTGGGCCTCGAGTTCGGCCAGAAGCCACCCGCGGGGACCGCCCGGCTGCGCTTCACCGGGGAGGCCGGTCAGTCGTTCGGGGCGTTCCTGTCCGACGGGGTCGAACTCGTGCTCACGGGCGAGGCCAACGACTACGTCGGCAAGGGTCTCGGTGGTGGGCTGATCGTCATCCGACCGCGCGACGACGACGCCGGCGACCCCGTCCTGATCGGCAACACGGTGCTGTACGGGGCGACCGGCGGCGAGCTGTTCGTCGCGGGGCGGGCGGGCGAGCGCTTCGCGGTGCGCAACTCCGGTGCCACAGCCGTCGTCGAGGGGACCGGCGACCATGCGTGCGAGTACATGACGGGCGGAACCGTGGCGATCATCGGCCGCACCGGCAACAACCTCGGGGCCGGCATGTCCGGCGGCGAGTGCTACGTCTACGATCCCAGCTCCGAGGTGCTCGCACGCGTCAACCGACAGCTCGTCGAGGCCCACCGCCCCGACGGCTACCAGCTCGAGGACCTGCGCGAGCTGATCCAACGCCACACGACCCTCACGGGGTCGGGGCGTGGCCAGCACGTCCTCGACACCTGGGACCTCTCCAGCGACTACTTCTGGCGCATCGCCCCCAAGTCCGAGATGGAGCGCGTCTCCGCCGTGGGTGGCGCCACGACCAAGGCCGACTGACGCGGGGCACAGCCTGGCCGGTCAGCTGCGTGATCGTGCCGTTGAACTGCCACCGCCGGCGCCCCGTCACGGGGCGCCGGCGAGGCGTTCACCGAAGCGGACAAGCCGCTGGCCTGCGGCGACGCGGGCGCGGCGGGCGAGACGGCTCGAACGGCTGCGGTGAGCCGCCCGTGCGACCGCTTCGTGCTGCGCACGTGCCGACGCCTGGCGCATCTCACGCTCGCGCATGAGCGCGAGCTCATCGAAGAGGTTGGGGCCCATCGTGGTTCCTCCTGGGATGGTTGGGGTGGTGCGATTCCCGCCGTTCCCCTGGAGAAACGAGAGAGACGGCGGGGACGCCGCCGTCTCGGTAACGATGCGGTGCAGACCTACCGATCCGGTGGCAGCGAGACGGCGCACGGCGCGACGAGGTACGTCGCCCAGCCGAGCGTCGCGGTCATCGTCTTCGCCATGTCGTCACCTCCCTGCGTGGATCGGTGGTACCGGTGCGTCCCAGCACCGTACGCAAGGCTCCGGCGTCTGTGAAGCGCGCCGACGATATCGGGCGCGTATCGCACGGTGAGTAGGCTCCGACGAGACCGCGGGAGGCTGCGTGTGAGTTCGGTACGGGTGCTGGTGGGCACGGCCAAGGGTGCGTTCGTCCTGACCGCGGACGGCACCCGTGATCGGTGGCAGGTGGACGGGCCCCACTTCGGTGGCTGGGAGCTGTACCACCTCAAGGGCTCGCCGGTGGATGCCGGCCGCATCTACGCCGCGCAGGCGACCTCGTGGTTCGGCCAGGTCATCCAGCGATCCGACGACGGAGGTGCGGTCTGGGAGGCGGTCGGCAACGACTTCTCCTACGCCACCGTGCCCGGCACCCACCAGTGGTACGACGGGACGCCTCACCCGTGGGAGTTCGCCCGGGTGTGGCACCTCGAACCCTCGCTCACCGATCCTGACACGGTGTTCGCGGGCGTCGAAGATGCCGCGCTGTTCCGATCCAGCGATGGCGGCGGGACGTGGACCGAACTGTCCGGCCTGCGCGAGCACGGCACCGGATCGAAGTGGCAGCCCGGGGCGGGTGGCCTGTGTCTGCACACCATCGTGCAGCACCCGACCGATCCGGACCGGATGCTCGTCGCGATCTCCGCCGCGGGATGCTTCCGTACGGATGACGGTGGGCAGACGTGGCACGCCGCCAACACCGGGCTGTCATCGGACGAGATCCCCGATCCGGAGGACGATGTCGGCCACTGCGTCCACAAGGTCGCGCTGCACCCGGACCGCCCCGAGGTGCTGTTCATGCAGAAGCACTGGGATGTGATGCGCAGCGACGACTTCGGCGGGTCCTGGCGCGAGATCAGCGGCGACCTACCCACGGACTTCGGCTTCGCCATCGACGTGCACGCGCACGAGCCCGACACGGTCTACGTCGTCCCGATCACCAGCGACTCCGAGCACTACCCGCCGGACGGGGCCCTCCGCGTCTTCCGCAGCCGCACCGGCGGCGACGAGTGGGAGCCGCTCACGGACGGACTGCCCCAGAGCAACTGCTACCTCAACGTGCTCCGCGACTGCCTCGCGGTCGACCGCCTGGATCCCTGCGGCGTCTACTTCGGGACGACGGGAGGCGACGTGTGGGCGTCGGCCGATGCCGGCGACCGTTGGACCCCGATCGTGCGCGGGCTCCCACGCATCCTGTCGGTCGAGGTGCAGACCCTCGATCCCGCCGCAGGGTGAGCGGGGCCGTGGTCGTCGTGCGGCTGCCGGCGCACCTGCGCAACCTCGCCAAGATCACCGACGAGGTCCACCTCGAGGTCGCAGCTCCGGTGACCCAGCAGGCGCTGCTCGACGCGCTCGAGGCGACCTACCCGGTCCTGCGCGGCACCGTGCGGGAGCACGGCACGCAGCGGCGGCGCGCGTTCGTGCGCTTCTACGCCGGCCAGCAGGACCTGTCGCACGAGGAGCCCGACGCCCCGCTGCCCGCTGCGGTCGCGGCGGGCGAGGAGCCGTTCACGATCATCGGAGCGATGGCCGGCGGGTAGGCGAGGTCGGGGTGGAGCGGGCCCTTCAACCCATGCGCTCGCGCTGCAGTTCGGCCGAGAGCCGCCGCATCGAGACGACACCCAGCAGGCCCCCCTCGCCGATCACGGGCAGGTGACGGAACCCGCGGTCGATCATGACCTGCAGCGCGGCAGCCGCCTCGTCGTCCGCGTTGGCGGTGATCGGCTCCTCCGTCATCCAGTTGCCGACGGTGGAGGCGTGGGTATCCACACCCGCCGCGCACGCGCGGAGCAGGTCGCGCTCGGTGAAGATGCCGGTGAGTCGGTCGGCTTCGTCGAGCACGCACACCGAGCCGATGTGGTTCTCGTACATCCGCTTTGCGGCGCGAGCGAGCGGTTCGTGGCGCTCGACCGTGGCGGCATCACCGTCGAGGAGCTCACCGAGCTTCGGCAACGGGCAGCCTCTCCGTCGGGTGCAGGCACGGTAGCAGTGGGCTCCGGTAGCCTGCTGTGCGTTCACCGAACGCCGACGCGGAGCGTGTGCACGTTGCGGCAGCGCCAGCGCAGGGGCTCGACCGGCCGGTTCGGCGCTCACCACACCCGAAGCGTCGTGGTGCTCGCCGCGCTGGCCCTCAGCGCTGCCCTCGTACCCGCCGGGGCGTTCAGCGCCGACACCCAAGCCGAACTCGATCGCGCCCGAGCCGAACGCCACGCGGTCCAGCAGCGGCTCGATGAGGCCGCCGTGCGTCTCGCGGAACTCGAGGCCCAGACGGCCGTCGTCGAGGACGAGATCAGCGCCCTCCGAGCCGAGCAGGAGCGGTTGGAGCAGCAGATCGCGGTCGCGGGCGAGCGCATCGCCGATCGGGTCCGGGACCTGTACAAGCGCGGCCAGGCCAACGACCCGGTCGTGCTGTTCCTGGCCGGCGAGGAGCCGACGGCCGCGCTCGAGGGCGCGGCCATGATCCGCCATCTGATCTCCGGCGACGAGGTCGTGTCGGAGGTCGCGCGATCCGACCGCACCCAGCTCGCCGCGGTCCAGGCTCAGGTCGAGCAGCGCTCCGCAGAACTCCTGGGGCTCCGCGACGAGCAGGCCGCCGCCCTCGAGCGGCTCAACGCCGACCTCGAGGCCGCGCAGGCCTTGGAGTCACGGCTCGAGTCGCAGCGCGCAGCCGAGATCGCCGAGGCACAGCGTCGTGCTGAGGAGGAGGCGCGTCGTCGCGCTGCTGAGGCCGAAGCCGCGGTCCGGGCGAACGGTGGCTACGCGTGTCCGCTGGCACGACCGCACTCGTTCACCGACACATGGGGCGCGCCCCGCTCCGGGGGCCGCGGCCACAAGGGCGTGGACATGCTCGCGCCCCGTGGCACGCCCGTTCTCGCCATCGTCGGCGGCACCGCCGACATCCGCAGCTACAGCGGCCTCGCCGGCAACTGGATCATCCTGCACGGCGTCGACGGCGACAGCTACTACTACATCCACCTCGACGGCTACGCCGTGGGCGACGGGGCGCGGGTCTCCGCTGGTCAGGTCATCGGGTACAACGGCGACACCGGCAACGCGCGAGGTACCCCCCACCTGCACTTCGAACACCACCCCGGTGGTGGTGGCGCCGTCAACCCGTACCCGCTGGTCAAGCGGCTCTGCGGCTGACGTGACGTGCCCTCACCCGCCCGCTCTTCCCGCGCACTGCTGGTCGTCGGCCACGGCAGCCGCGTGCCCGACGTCGTCCCCGAGATGGAGACGCTCGTAGGGCACCTGCGCTCCCGGGTCGAAGCGACCGTCGCCGCCGGCTGGCTCGACCTCGTCGATCCGGCGGCGCTGGACGTCGGTCGTCAGCTGATCGCGGACGGCATCGCGCGGATCGTGCTCGCGCCGTTGCTGCTGTTCGAGGCGTTCCACGCCCGGGTCGATCTGCCGTCGCTCGCCGAGGCCCTGCGTGGCGTCGATCCGCGCGCGAGGATCAGCCTCGCGCGCCACCTCGGGCTCGACGCTCGGCTCATCCGTCTCGCGGTCGGACGGATCGAGTCGGTCGCGGATCCGGCCGACGCGCTGCTCGTCGTGTCGTCAGGGTCCAGCGACCCCGACGCACAGGCGAGCGCCGCGACGGCGGCACGGATGATCGCCGAACGCACCGGTCACGCGCACGTGCAGCACGCCTTCGCCTCGTCCGCCGACCCCACGGTCCCGGACGCGGCCGCGGCACTCGCGGCAGCCGGTGTCCCCCGCGTCGCGTTGTTCTCCTGGAGCCTCCTGGCCGGCCAGCTGGTGGAGGCATCGCGTCGGGCCGCAGCAGCGGCGCTGGATCCACACGGCGTGGCGCTGGTGGACGCGGGACGGCTCGGACCTGACCCGGTGGTCGCGGACGTGCTCTCGGATCGCTACCACGACGCGGCCTGACGTCCGTCACGCCTCGACGAGTCCCACTGGCTCGCCACCATCGAGGACGGCGCGGACGTTGCTGAAGCAGCGGTCGAGGATGCGTCCCACCGACTCGGCCGTGGCCCCAGCCACGTGGGGCGTGAACGTGGTGCGGGGCGCGTCGAGGAGCGGGTGATCCTCGGGCGGGGGCTCGACGGAGTAGACGTCGACGGCCGCGCCGTGGAGGTGCTTGTCGTAGAGCGCGCGCGTCAGGGCCTGCTCGTCGACGATGCCACCCCGCGCGGCGTTGACCACCACGGCGGACGGCTTCATCGACGCCAGCCGGTCGCCGTCCAGCAGGCTGCGGGTGTCGGGCGTGAGCGCGATGACGAGGACGAGGACGTCGGCACCGGCGATGAGCTCGTCCAGGGCCAGGTAGCGCATGCCCAGCTCTGCCTCGAGTTCCTCGGGGCGTCGGTGGCGGGACCAGTACGTCACGTCGGTCTCGAACGCGCGGAAGCGCGGCACCGCGGCCCGTCCGATGTCGCCCATCCCGACGATGCCCACGGTCTTACCCGCCAGCTCGTAGCGGACGTGCCCGAGCTGCTCGAAGCGTCCCTCGCGCAGAGCACGGTCGCCGGCGGTGAGGTCCCGCAGGGCGGCGATGGCTCCGTACACGCACCACTCGGCTACCGCCGTCGCGTTCAGGCCGCCGCAGGCAGCGACCGGGATCCCCGCGTCGGCACACGCCGCGACGTCGACGCTGTCCACGCCAGCAGCGGGTACCTGCACGAGGTCGCACGTTCCGGTCAGGGCGTCCACGATCTCGCCCTCGATCCGGTGCGTCCCGGTCCAATCAGCGAGACAGATGCGTGCGCCGCGCGCGGCTTCGACGGGGTCGACGCCATCGGCGACCGCGATGACGTCGGCGCTGGGGAAGGTTGACTCGAGCGCCGCGGCGGGCAGCGGTGCCAGCACCGCGATCCGCTCCAAGGCCGAACCTCCCGGTCTGACGGGTCAGCGGTTCGCAACCGCGCTCCGTGGGTGGCACGCTACCGGCGCAACGACGCCGCGGGGGAACGCGGCCGACGACGCGCGAGAGGCGGACGCAACCCATGGTCCCACGCCCGACATCGACCTCGACCGACGACGCCCCGAAGTCCACCGAGGTGTTGTCGTCGGTCGTCGTGCGGTTCGCCGGCGATTCCGGTGACGGCATGCAGCTCACCGGCGACCGGTTCACCGCCGAGAGCGCCGCTGCTGGCAACGACCTGGCGACGCTGCCCGACTTCCCGGCCGAGATCCGCGCTCCCGCCGGCACCCTCGCGGGCGTGTCGTCGTTCCAGCTGCACTTCAGCGACCACGACATCCACACGCCGGGCGACCGTCCCGATGTGCTGGTCGCGATGAACCCGGCCGCGCTGCAGAAGAACCTCGGTGACCTCGACCGGGGCGCCACCATCATCGTGAACAAGGATGGGTTCTCGGCCGGCAACCTCAAGAAGGCCGGCTACGACACCGACCCCCTCGAGGACGGAACGCTCGACGGTTACCACGTGCACATCGTCGCGATCACCGACCTGACGACGCGTGCGCTGGAGGACTTCATAGAGCAGGGCGCGTTGACCAACAAGGAGGCACAGCGCGCCAAGAACATGTTCGCGCTCGGGCTCGTCTCCTGGATGTTCTCCCGCGACATCGACCTGACCGTCGCGTGGCTCGAGAAGAAGTTCGCGGCCAACGCCTCGGTCGCCCAGGCCAACGTGACCGCGCTCAAGACCGGTTACCACTACGGCGAGACCGCCGAGGTGTTCACCCACCGCTACAGCGTGGGGCCGGCCACGCTCCCGCCGGGGCGCTACCGCAACATCACCGGCAACCAGGCGTTGGCGTACGGCTTGGTCGCGGCGAGTCTGCGATCCAACCTGTCGCTGTTCTACGGCAGCTACCCGATCACGCCAGCCAGCGACATCCTCCACGAGCTGTCCAAGCTCAAGCACTACGACGTGCGCACGTTCCAGGCCGAGGACGAGATCGCCGCGGTGGGCTCGACCCTCGGGGCGGCGTTCGGTGGGGCGCTGGCGGTCACGGCCTCGTCGGGTCCCGGCATCGCACTCAAGGCCGAGACGATGGGTCTGGGTGTCGTGGTCGAGCTGCCCATGGTCGTGGTCAACGTGCAGCGGGGTGGTCCCTCCACGGGGCTGCCGACCAAGACCGAGCAGGCTGATCTGCTCCAGGTGCTGTACGGCCGCAACGGCGAGTCACCGCTGCCGGTCGTGGCCGCGCAGAGCCCGTCGGACTGCTTCTTCGCCGCGATCGAGGCAGCGCGCATCGCGCTCAAGTACCGCACCCCGGTCGTGCTCCTCTCCGACGGCTACCTCGCCAACTCCGCCGAGCCGTGGATGCTGCCTGACGTGACCGCGTTGCCCGACATCTCGGTCGAGTTCGCCACCGAACCCAACGGGCCCGATGGCGAGTTCCTGCCCTTCCTGCGGGACGAGGACACGCTCGCCCGTCCATGGGCCATCCCCGGAACGCCCGGTCTGGCGCACCGGATCGGCGGCCTCGAGAAGCAGGACGTGACCGGCAACATCAGCTACGACCCCGCCAACCACCACCGCATGACCGAGCTGCGGCAGGCCAAGATCGAGGGGATCGCCGCCGACGTCCCGCCGCTCGAGATCGAGGGCGACGAGGACGCCGAGCTGCTGGTGCTGGGTTGGGGTTCGAGCTACGGCCCCATCCGCGCCGCCGTCCAGCGTGTCCGTGAGGCCGGCCACAAGGTGGCACGAGCCCACCTGCGCCACCTCAACCCGATGCCGCTGAACCTGGGGGAGGTGCTCGAGCGGTTCCCGAAGGTGCTGCTGCCCGAGCTGAACATGGGGCAGTTGCGGTTGCTGCTGCGGGCGCGTTACCTCAAGGACGTGCGGGGCTACAACCGGGTGACCGGGTTGCCGTTCCGCGCCGCGGAGCTCGAAGCCGAGATCCTGCGCTACCTGGGTGCTCAAGCAGCGAAGCGGTAGCACGACAAGGGTGCTCAAGCAGCGAAGCGGTAGCACGACAAGGGTGCTCAAGCAGCGAAGCGGTAGCACGACAAGGGAAGAGGGTGCAGCGTGACCGAAGCGACGAAGCTGACCAAGAAGGACTTCACCTCCGATCAGGAGGTGCGGTGGTGCCCGGGCTGCGGGGACTACGCCATCCTCGCGACGGTGCAGTCGCTGCTGCCCGACCTCGGGGTCACGCCGGAGAACACGGTGTTCATCTCCGGCATCGGCTGCTCGAGCCGGTTCCCCTACTACATGAACACCTACGGCTTCCACTCGATCCACGGCCGCGCCCCGGCCATCGCATCCGGCCTCAGCATCACCCGCCCCGACCTCGATGTGTGGGTCATCACGGGGGACGGCGACGGCCTGTCGATCGGCGGGAACCACCTGATCCACGCCCTGCGCCGCAACGTCAACCTCAAGATCCTGCTGTTCAACAACGAGATCTACGGTCTCACCAAGGGCCAGTACTCGCCGACGTCCCGCGTCGGGATGGTGGCGAAGTCGACGCCGATGGGCTCGATCGACCACCCGCTGAACCCGATCAGCCTCGCCCTGGGTGCGGAGGCGGGCTTCGTCGCCCGGACCATCGACATCGACCGCAAGCACCTGACCGAGGTACTCCACGCGGCGCACGAGCACCACGGCGCGGCGTTCATCGAGATCTACCAGAACTGCATCGTGTTCAACGACGACGCCTTCACGCTGGTCACGGATCGTGAGACGAAGGTGTTCAACCAGATCCGGCTCGCGCACGGCGAGCCGATCACGTTCGGTCCGGATGGGCAGAAGGCGGTGGTGCGACGCGAAGACGGGTCGCTCGAGATCGCCGACACCGCCGGCGCCGGCGACCACATCGTCCGCCACGACGCCCACGCCGAGGATCCGACACTGGCGTTCGCCCTGAGCCGACTCAGCCACAACCCGGACCGGCCGACGCCGTTCGGCATCTTCCGCCAGGTCGAGCGCCCCACCTACGAGGACCAGCTCCACCAGCAGATCGACCACGCCCAGCAGCAGCGCGGCAGCGTCGACCTGCGACGCTTGCTCGAATCCGGCAACGTGTGGGAGGTCGGGGCGAGCTGATCGGGACAGGCGCCGCGGTGGACGCCGAGGACAGCGGCTGGGCCGACCTCCTCGCCGCCATCGGCGAGCTGCCGCGGTTGCTGGCGGACGTTCCCGATCACGAGCGCCCCGAGGGGATGCGCTACCTGCTGCGCTTCCTCGCCGCCGGGATCCGGATCTGCATCGAAGCCGACGACGCTGATGCCCCGATGCTCACGCGTAGCATCGAGCACCGCATGTCGTGGGGTCTGGACAACCCCGATACGACCTACCTGTACACGCGTCTCGATCCTGGTGGCCGCTACCGGCTGCGCGGCACCCGGGGTAGCGCACGTCACCTCGAGATCCAGGTCAACACCGGCCACCAGGGCGATGGCGACTTCGCGGGGTGGCAAGCGACGTGGTGGCGCTCGGGGGACGATCTCGACGATCCCATCGACATCGAGATCCCGCCCACCGAGGACGCATCGTTCCTCCTCGTGCGCCAGTACTTCTCCGACTGGATGACGGAGGAGCCGGCGACCTTGGACATCGGCCGCGTCGACACGACCCTGCCCCCGGCACCACTCGACGCGCTCACGCTCGCCGCGCGGCTGGACCTGTTGCGTCAGTGGCTGCGCACCGGCGGAGCGTGCTGGGACCAGCTCGCCCGCGGGCTGCTCGGATCGCTCCCGGAGGAGTCATCGGTCTGGGAGGTGCAGCCGTTCCTGCCTCCTGAGGGTGCGTCGGGGCTCAAGGGCCAGGCGTACGGCATGGGGCCGTGGACGTGCGCTCCGGACGAGGCCGTGATCGTCGAGCTCGAACCGCCACACTCGCGGTACTGGAGCGTGTCGTTGTGCGACCGCTTCTGGCAGTCGATCGACTTCGCCCAGCGCCAGTCGTCGCTCAACGACAGCCAGGCGGAGCCAGGCGCCGACGGCCGCTACGTCTTCGTGATCTCGCACGGGGATCCCCGCGTCGCCAACTGGCTCGATCCGGGCAACCGAACGGCGGGGACGATCGCGGTCCGCTACCTCTTCCCGGAGGGCGATCGGGTCCCGCCCGTCCGGCTGCGACGTCTCCCGCGGCAGGCGCTCGAGGAGCACCTGTCCGCGGATGAGCCGCGGGTGGACACCGACGAACGCCAGCGACGGCTGCGCGAGCGGCAGGCCGCGGTCGCCGCGCGGTTGAGGTGGTGACGTGACGACCGCACGGTTCGTGGTGGGGACGGGGCGGTGCGGCTCGACGCTGCTGTCGCGGATGCTCGACGAGCACCGCCACGTGGTCAGCATCCACGAGTTCTTCACAGGGCTGGACTGGAACACGCGGTTCGCCGAGGGGGACGTCACCGGTGACGGCTTCGCGCAGCTCCTCGCGTACGAGCAGGTTGTCAACAGCCACCTGCTGCGACTGGGCTACCGCGCCCCCGAGATCGTCTACCCCTTCGACCGCCCCGGCGTGCGCTGGCAGCCGGGCGATCCGATGCCGTGGCTGGCGAACTCGATGCTGCCGCGACTCAGCGACGATCCCGATGCGCTCTACGACCGCATGCTGGCGTGGGCTCACGATGCCCCTCCTCGTCCCCTGACGGAGCACTACCCGGCCCTGTTCGGATGGCTGGCCGAGCAGGCCGGTGGCTCGGTCTGGGTCGAGCGCTCCGGAGCGTCGATCGAGTACCTCGGCGAGCTCGCACGCGTCTTCCCCGGGGCGCGCTTCGTGCACCTGCACCGCGACGGGCTCGAGGCCGCCCTGTCCATGCGGGCCCACCCGTTCTTCCGCACGGGGATGGCGCTGATGTTCCAGCAGGTCCCGGCGGAGGTCGCTGATACGGGCGACGTGGGCGCCATCCTCACGTACGCGGCCGAGCACGTGCCGTCCTAC
Source organism: Actinomycetota bacterium (assembly GCA_019347575.1). NCBI lineage: Bacteria > Bacillati > Actinomycetota > Actinomycetota bacterium. Next base: position 109,703 of record JAHWKY010000005.1, read on the forward strand.
GCGACGGCGGGGCGCTACTGGTCCGACCAGGTCCTGCGCGGCTACGCCGCGCTGCCAGCCATCGATGCCGACCGTTGGCTCGACGTGCGTTTCGAGGATCTGCTCGGGTCGCCCGAGAGGGAACTCGAACTCATCGCGACGTTCCTCGAGCTCCCGCCCGACGACGGCTTCGCGCTACGTGCTGCCGCCCTGCTCGACGCCCCGCCGGAGCTGCGCGCCCCGGGCCTGTCCGACGGCGACCGCACCGAGCTCGCCACCGCGTGCCGCCCCGGCCAGATCCTCCTCGGCCGCGCGACGTGAACGAGCCCAGGGCGCCAGCGGCGGTGACGGAAACACGCGTGGATGCGCGTTTCTGTCGGGCCGCGGCGCCTTGGTCGCGTTGGCGGTGACGGAAACACGCGTGGATGCGCGTTTCCGTCAGGGCGGCCCTCGCTACCGGGGTCAGTCGCGCCCCGTGGGCCAGGGCAGCTCCACCGAGGAGAACGGCACCGAGCCCTCCGGCATCCCGGCCGCGTTCTCGTCGTGCTCGAGGCATGGTTCCGATGGGGACACGAGCGCGGCGACGTAGACGACCTGGGCCCCCAACGCGGCCAGACCAGCGGTCACGAGCCCGACGTCGGCGGGAAGCGGCAGGCTGGTGGGGATCACCGCCCCGACGACCCACGCCAGTTGGAACCACGTCTCGGTCCGGGTGAACGCGAGCCCGCGGTCGGCGGGGCGCACCGCGGACTGCAGCAGCCCGTCGAAGGCGAACTTGGCGGTGCCCCAGCTGAGTCCAGCCATGGCCGCGAGCCCCGCCGCCGCCCCGAGCCCGAACCACTGAGCCGCGATGAACGCTGCCGCAGCTTCGAGCGCCAGGCCGGCGAGGACCATCGGCTCCTCCCGCAGGGTGCGTTCGAGGAACGGCGAGATCAGCGAGGCGAGACCGAAGCCCAGTCCCCCCGCGGCGAGCAGAGCACCGAACTCGGCGGCCGCTGCGTCGGCGTCGCGGAACGCGAACGCCAGAAGCAGCAGCAGGAAGCCGTTGAGAAGGCGCACTCCCGCGGTCGCGAACTGCGCGAGCCGTACGCTGCGCGGCAGGTCGAGGTCCCGGAAGATGCCTCCCGTCAAGGCGGGGTCGTCGACCGCGATGTCACCGGGTTCAGGTGAGGGCAGCCGCCGCCCGGCGAGCGCGGCTACCGAGAACGCCACGGCGGCCAACACGAGCGCCCCTCCGGGGCCGATGAGCATCAACGCCAAGACCCCCAGGGGGACCACGACCGCGCCGGCGAGTACGCCGATCTGTGCCATCCGGGCGTTGGCCGCGACGAGGGCCGTGGGTTCGCCGAGCGCGACGGGGAGGAGCGCGTTGCGGCTGATCCCGTGGGCGCGCGACAGTACGAGCAGGCCGAACGCCAGAGGGAACAGCCACAGCCCGTCCGTCCTCGGGATCATCAGGACGGCGAGGGCCGTGCGGATGGCAGCCGACCAGACGAGGCTCAGCCGGTAGGCGGTCGGCCGTCGCGTCAGGAGCAGTCCCAGGAAGGGTCCGATGATGGCGAACGGTGCGACCGTCAGGACGAGGTACAACGCGACGTTGCCGCGCGCCTCGCTGCTGGGAACCGAGAAGAACAGCGTGCCCGCCAGAGCCAGAGCCACGAGCGTGTCGCCGGCGGTGCTCGCCGCGTGGGCGACACCGAGGTCGCGGAACGCCGGCCCGCCGGTGGCGAACAGCGACGACACGTACCGGTTGATCGCGCGCCCCGTCGCCCGTCCCATGCGCGCGGCGAGGCCGGCATCCTCAGGTGGTCCAGGAGGCGTCGGGTGGGTCACGCTCCGACGCTACCAGCGGCGGGGTGGACGCCATCACAGCGTCGGCATGTCGCGCGGTAGCTGGTCGGGAAGACCTGCACATCGAGGCGCCGACCGCAGCGGCCACAGAAGCGCGGAGGATCGAGGCTGGCCTCGTCGAGGCAGTCCTCGTGGGTCTCACCGCCCGCGCGTCGCCCCCCTCCACAGACGGTGCAGAACCGGCCCTCGTCCACGACTCAGACGAGACCCTGTAACGCGCGGACCGGCACGTCGAGATCGGCGAGCATCTGCACGTCCTGCTGTGGTGTCCGACCCAGCGTGGTGAGGTAGTTGCCGATGATCATCCCGTTGACGCCACCGAGGATGCCGGCACCCTGCAGTTCGCGCAGGGTGATCTCGCGCCCTCCCGCGTACCGCAGCAGCGTCCACGGGAGCACCAACCGGAACAGCGCGATGGTGTGCAGCGCCGCGCGTGCGCTCAGCGGGGTGCGGTCGGCGAGGGGGGTTCCGGGTCGGGGGTTGAGGAAGTTCAGCGGGGTCTCGGTGGGCCGGAACTCCGCGAGTTCGAGCGCTAGCTCGGCCCGCTGCGCGGCGGTCTCTCCCATGCCGACGATGCCACCGGAGCAGACCTCCATCCCGTTCGCGCGGACCCGCTGCAGCGTTGCCCAGCGCTCCTCCCAGGGGTGGCTCGTCACGACGTTGGGGTAGAAGCTGCGAGCGGCCTCGAGGTTGTGGTTGTACTTGTGGACCCCGGCGCTGGCCAGCGTCGCCGCCTGGGTGTCCGTGAGGATGCCGGCGCTGACGGCGACATCCATCGAGGTTTGTTCGTGCACCGCGGCCACGAGCTGGCAGATGTTGGCCATGAGTCGCTCGTCGGGCCCCCGGACCGCGTAGACGATGCAGAACTCGGTCGCCCCGCTCGCCTGCGCCTCGCGCGCAGCCGGGATGATCTCGTCCACCCTCAGCAGTGGCTGGGGCTTCACGAGCGTCGGGAACACCGACGACTGTGAGCAGAAGGCGCAGTCCTCGGGGCACCCGCCGGTCTTGCCCGACACGATCGACTCGAGCGAGACCTGATCTCCGGTCCACGCCACGCGGACGCGGTGGGCCAGCTCGAGCAGCGCGTCCAGGGTCGTTCCGGCGCCGTACGGGGCGTCGATGTCCAGCGCAGCCACGGCGTGTGCGAGGTCCTCGCCGATGGTGTCGCGTTGCGTCAGCAGACGGCGTTCGAGCTCGTTCAACAGCGCGGCGGTGTCCAGCGAGTCCTCCCGGACCGAAGGTGACGTGCCGGAGCGTAGGTCAGGCGCGGACGAGCCCGAAGCTCCGTGGTCGCGAACGTCACCGGAGTTCCGTCAGCGAGGACTCAGCGGCGGTACTGGAACTCCCCCGGCTGGGCCGATCCCGGCACCACCAGGAACCGTGCGGTGGGTTCCAGCGTCCGATCCTCCTCCGGGAGTGCCTCGTTCGCGGGCAGCCTCGCCTGGACCAGCCGTGGGCCGTGCACGTCGTTGCGCATCACGTGCAACGGGGCGCGGAAACGTCCGTCGGGCCCGGTCGTCAGCTGGAAGGTCCCCAGGCCGGGCTCCCAACCCAGGATGACCTCGGCGTTCGCGGGGAACCCGTCTCCCTGGACGAACGTGACGAACCCGGGTGGGCCCAGCGGCGGGAACAGCTCGATCGCCGGGATGACGCGGATCGTGGCGACCGCCTCGCGTTCGGTCGCGGTGTTGCAGCGCTGACACGCCCTGACCTCGTACTCGCCCGCGGGCAGGCTCGGGGTCAGGAAGGCCTGCTGCATCGCCGTCGTGCCCTGGAAGGAAGGCGAGTCAGGGGCGAGCACCGCGACCTCGACGTCGCCCACGAACAGGTTGAGCTGCACGTCGTGGTCCCAACCCGTACCCCGCGCCACGGTCTCGGCCCCGGGCTGGTTCAGTGCTGGCGCGACCTGCAACGACGGTAGGACGGTGAAGATGACCTCCGCCGACACCTCGTTGGGGGTGCCGCACTGCTGACAGGCTCGGATGGCGTAGGGATCGGCCACCACATCGGGGATGTTGATGTCGACGTCGAACGCCCCCGTGGAACTGATCGTGGTGTTGGCATCGATCACGACCACCGTGTCGCCGTCGAAGTCGATCTGGAGGTCTTCGTTGCGGTTCCACCCCGCCCCGCTGACCGTCGTCGTCGTACCCCCGACACCGCTCGTGGGGTCGGCGAAGATCGAGACGGGCGCTACCGTGAACGTCGCCGCGGCGATGATCCGGTTGGTGTTGCAGTTCGTCGCGTTGGGCGGTGTGCGCTGACACGCGACCACGCGGTAGCGGCCCGGTGGCCGTGTCGGCACGTCGAAGGCCAGCTCCCAGGTGGTGTTGGTGGTCCACGGGGCCGCGCCGGCATCCGCGGGGAACGCGCCCACCACGTCACCGTCGAACAGCAGGAGCACGCCCTCCTGTTCGCCAGGGTTCGGGTTCAGTGCCTCGGGGCGGTCGAAGCCGGTAGCGGACGCTGTGACCTGCAAGCCCGTGGGACCTGCTCCCGGGTCGAGCTCAAGCGTCGCGAGGACCTCCAGGGGAACCTGCTGGATGAGCTCGCGGCGGAACTGGCTCGCCTCGATGAGGTACTCGGCGGCCGGCAGGGCCGGGATCACGAAGTCGGCGCTGAAGCCGCTGCGGCCGACCTTCCGCAACGCTCCCTGCGGCGTGAGGTTCTTGACGGCATCGTACGGGGCGGGGAGGGCCCCGCCGTTCGCGAGTCGGATCTCGAACGCGAACCGCGCGTCCAGGTCCCAGCCGGTGCCGGAGAGCGTGAACCGGTCCGCTGCCGCGCCTCGGCTAGGGGCGATGTCGAGCGTGGGGATGATCAAGAAGTCGGCTTCGGCATTGAGCTGGCCGAACTGGCTCGCCTCGACCTTGTAGCCGCTGACGCTGGGGTCGGCGGGGAGGTCGGGGACGTCGAACGTGCCGGTGAACGCGTCGTCACCGAGCCAGCGCAGGTTCTCGACCAGTAGCGGCTCGCCCTCCCTCTCGCTCGGGTGACGGAAGCGGAAGGTCACCTGATCCGTGTTCCGCTCGTGCGCCTCCCGGCTGAAGCCTCGGCCGTCGATGGTGATGGTCGAGCCGACCGTGTCGCTGTCGGGCGTGAGGGTGATCGATACATGCGAGGTGCTCAGCGCAGGCACCGCGAGCGGCCACAGCAGCAGCAGCGCCCACGGCAGGACGAGCAGACGTGCGCGTCGTCCGCCTGTCAGCATGCGCGTTCCCCCAGCGACCGGAACCGCCTCCGCCCCGTTGTCGACGGTCAGGTTAGCGCTGTCTGCCGGGTCGATGGCCGACTCTGCCCCCCGGGGCCAGTCCGGTTGCGCAGATGGGCAGTCCGTTGTGTCCGGACGCAGGAAAAGGCAGCGGAAACGGGATCGGGTCGGCACACTATGGTCCGCGTCGGTACGCCGACGGGCGCGTGCGTCCGACGGGACGCGGGGAGAAGGTCGTCGATGAGTGCTGGGGGTCGTTGGGGGGCCACACGGCTCTTGCTCGTGCTGGCCCTTGCTGCGGGCGCCCTCACGACGTCGCCGCCACCGGCCACTGCGGCGCCCTACGTGCTCATCGATTCGTTCGAGGACGGCCCCGACGGCGATCCGGGCGACGGGATCTGCGACACGCCCGAGCCGGGTCTTCGCTGTTCGATGCGTGCCGCTCTCATGGAGATCACGGCTCGCGCTGCACTCGGCCTGCCTTACCCCCGCGAGTTGTTTCCGCTCCCAGGGATCTACGTTCTGGACAGGCATCCCGACGATCACGGCGAACCTGGCGAGGAGCGCGATGGCTCCGACGGCGATCTCGACGCCAAGGGCGTTGAGTTCACCCTGCGCCTGTTCCCGGGCGAGACGGGGGCGATCGAGATCCGCGGGAGCGCCGTCGGGGCGACCACGAGCTTGGTGGACGACCGCCTGCTGGACTTCGACTCGGACCACCCGATCCGCCTCGAGGACGTCGTTCTACGACACGGTGCCGCGCGGCGCGGCACCGGCGAGACGGACCACTGGGGGGCGTCCGGCGGCGCGATCCGCCACCTCGGCGGTTCGTTGACCTTGGTCAACAGCTCCATCCAGCAGAACGCAACGCTCCAGGACGGATGGGGAGGGGGACTCGCGGCCAGGGACGCGCACGTGACGCTCACGGATGTGACCTTCAGCGATAACCGCACTGAAGGGGGGTCAGGGGGTGCACTAGCGTTCGAGCGCGTGAGGCTGGCGGCTCCCGACGCACGGGCCAGGATGACGGTCGGCGACAGCGGCTTCGAACGCAACACGGCGGTCGTCGGTGATGGCGGGGCGATCGCCGTGATGGCACCGAACGGCAGCGTGCACATCGGCGGAAGTTCGTTCCGCGACAACACCGCACCCGCGGGTGACGGCGGTGCCATCCACATCGGGCGTGTCTCCGAAGCCGAGATCTCGGGAACCACGTTCGTCACCAACTCGGCAGCCGTCGACGCCGGCGGTCGCGGTGGTGCGGTGCGGTTGCTCGAGATGGTGGATGCGACCTCCACCGCACGCGTTCACAACAGCAGCTTCGAGGGCAACACCGCCAACGTCGGCGGCGGCTTGTCCGCAGGGTCGTCAGGAGCATCGAACCACTTGGAGATCACCGGCTCGTTCTTCGGATCGAACCGTGCGCTGGCGCCAGCCACTCCTCCGGGGACCTCGTTCCCTGAAGGGCCGCCGACGTGTGCGTGCGGAGGCGCGATCGCCGCAGAGGGCCCTGGCACGCTCACGGTCACCGACACGTCTCTGTTCGGGAACCACGCTGGGACCATCGGAGCGCTGGTCGGCGCCGGCGGAGGCATCTACGTCGAGGGAACCGATCTGGCCGTCAGAGGGGTCGGGAAGAGATGTCCGGACGCTCCGGCACCCGGTGAGCAGCCCTGCGGCACCGCTGAGGCGAACATCGCTGGCAACGCCGGAGGCGGGGTGTTCGCCAGGACGAACCACGCGCAGCTGTCCGATGCCATCATCGGCGATCCCGACCCGAGCCGAAGCCCGCACACGGGGAACCAGGCGGGCCGGTTCGGTGGTGGCTTGGTGCTACTTCAGCAGCCGGATGCCAACGTCCCGGCGACCCTCACCCGGATGACGATCGCGGGCAACCGCGCAGGCACCGGCGGAGGTCTGGTCACGGGCCGCGATGTCAACGTCAACACCAGCACCATCGCGGCGAACCTGGCCGACAGCGGCCCAGGTGGAGCGATCTTCCAGGCGGAGGGCGCGCTCACGCTCACGAGGTCACACGTGCGAGGCCGAGGACTCCCCTCAGACAACGACGCTGCGGGAGACGGTGGAGGTATCGCACAACGGTGCCAGGCTCCTGAAGCCCGCGTCAGCTGCGAGCCGGCCGTGTTCGACGGCGCCTACACGTCGGACCGGCCGTTGGCGCTCCGGGTCGTCGACTCCACGATCCGCGACGTGAAAGCGGGCGCATCGGGCGGGGCGATCGCGCTCGAGGAGGGGACCGCCACCGTGGAGCGTACGGTCGTATCGCGCGCGCGGGCCACCACTCGTGGGGGCGGAGTCGCGGTCAACCGTACTGGTGTCGAGTTGAACGCCACTGAGGTCTCCATCGAGGACAGCCAGGTGGCCGGACCGAGCGGGACGGGCGGGACGGGGGCCGGACTGGCCCTCCAACCGGGCTCCACGACCTCCCTCGTGCGCACGGCCGTGCTGAGGAACGAAAGCGCTGGCACCGGAGGCGGGATCAGCGTCACGGGTCGAGCCACGCTCGTGACGGAGAACGTGACGATCTCCGCCAACACCGCGGCTGGGAACGGCGGAGGTCTCTACGCGAGGACCCGGGTGCCGCCAGCACCTCCAGCGGAGCTCGTCGCGCCGCACATCCGGCTGCGCCACACGGCTGTGGCCTTCAACCACAGCACAGGAGGGGCAGCTGCTGGCCTGTTTGTGGACAACGCAGCGGTCGCTCTGGATCGCAGCTACATCGCGACGAACCGCGGCAGGGCGTGCACCTGGCGCAACCTGCTCGGTGTCCGTGTGGAGGCGTTCGCCTCGGTCTACGACGAAGACGAGAACCAGGACTTCCGCAGCGATGGCTTCGGGATCCAGAGCTGCGAGGAGGTGTTCACGGACCTGGGTGGCCTGGATGACGATCTCCGACCCCCACTGCGACTCGGGTTCCTGCTCGTGCCCGAGGAGTCTGTCGGGCTCAACGCACTGCGGCACAACGGTGGCCGCTCCCTGACGCACTCCCTCCGGCTGCAGTCGGCGCTGATCGACCTGAACCCCAACTGGCATCCCGATAGCTACCGCTTCCGGCGCCCCGACGGCAGTGTCAACGTGCCGTCGGAACTCACGCAGGTGCTCCTGGATGCAGTTGGAGGCGATGCATCGAAGCTGCCACCACTGAAGCCGCTGACGGAGGGCGGAGGGTCGACTTCCGGGGTGGCCCGTTGTCCGGTGCTTGCCTCCGACCCGGACCTCGACCAGCGCTCGTTCGATCGGCCGGTCGACGGTGACGGAGACGGCCGGTCCTGCGTCGATGTGGGTCCGTACGAGTTCGTGCAAGGTGTGCAGATCGAGGAAGGGGGCGACGCTGCGGAGGTTGGCCCGAACGGGCGCGAGGTCGGCCAGTTCGTGATCGAACGAGGGGGGGACCTCACCAAGGCGCTCGACGTCGATTACGTCGTGACGGGCACAGCCACGGCGGGCAAGGACTACAGGCCGTTGCCCGGCACCCTCACGTTCCAGCCGGGGGAGACCCATCGCGTCCTGTCGGTTGTGCCTCTCGCAGACGACGAGGTCGAGGAACCCGAGACGGTCACGATCACGCTCCTCAACCGGCTCAAGTACTCGTTGGGCCGGCAATCACGCGCGACGATCCAGATCCTCGATGCCGACCCCGGCGTCACGGTCACGGCCTCCGACCCCACCGCCAGCGAGGTTGGCGACGACACCGGCGAGTTCACGTTCGCCCGGGGTGGCGTCCTCGACGCTCCCCTCGAGATCTTCTTCCGGGTGGGCGGGACCGCTTCCGCGGGGCTGGACTACGAGGCCCTTCCGACGACCGTGATCATCCCTGCCGGCGAGTCCGAGACCTCCCTCTTCATCCGTCCCATCCCCGACGAGGACGAGGATCAAGGCGAGACCATCACCGTCGAGATCGAGCCCGACCCCGCCTACGTGATCGGCAACCCGTCATCGGCCTTGGTCACGATCGAGGACGCCGAGCCGGTCGTGATCCGCATCGAAGGCGAGGACCGTATCCAGACCGCCATCGCGGTCTCGAAGGCCACCGTGGCCGACGGCGGGGCGAGCGCGGTGGTGCTGGCGAGGGCCGATCTGTTCCCGGACGCGCTCGCTGGCGGACCGCTCGCGCAGGCGGTCGGTGGCCCGATGCTGCTGACTCCCCCGGATGGCCTCGACGAGCGCGTTGCTGACGAGATCGAACGGCTCGGCGTGGACGTCGTCTACCTGCTCGGCGGCGAGTCGGCCCTGTCGCGCCAGGTCGCGCGTGATCTGGTCGCGCTCGGGGTTCAGAGGGTTGAGCGTTTCGGTGGCGAGGACCGGTTCGCGACCGCGGCGCTGATCGCCGCCGAGGTCATCGGGGACGGCACGCTCGCCTACATCGTCGAGGGGCTGAACGCGGACCCCGCAAGGGGCTGGCCCGACGCGGTGTCCGCCTCGGGCCTGGCGTCTGCGGAGCAGCGCCCGATCCTGCTGGTGACGACCGACACGATGCCGGCGGCGACGCGTGACGCTATCCGCGATCTCGGCATCACCCAGGTGCGGATCGTCGGTGGGCCCGTCGCGGTCTCCCTGGCGGTCGAACGCCACCTCGAGCGTGACCTCGATCTGGGCCTCGTGCGGCTCGCCGGACAGGACCGGTATGAGACCTCGAGGGTCGTCGCCGAGCTCGCCGCCGCCTCGGGCTTGAACCCGCAAGCCACCTGGCTCGCGACCGGCGCGAAGTTCCCCGACGCACTGGTCGCCGGACCGGCCGCCGCCGCCACTGGCGGCGTCCTCCTCCTCGTCCACGAGTCCGACCTCGCCCGCTCCGAGGCCACCGAGCAGTGGCTCCGATCACGCCCCCTCCCCGGCCTCGTCGTCCGCCTCGTCGGTGGCCCCGGCGCCATCTCCACCGCCGTCGAGAACACCATCCGAGCGATGATCACCCGCTAGTCCTCCACCTGACTGAGGTGAGGCGGTCGGCTCCATCCCGTCGCGGGCAGGTGCGCAGCCTGCTCCCAGGGAACCCGCGCCGGCGCTGGTTTCCGCTTCGCTCGGAAACCAGCGCGCGGACGACGGGTTCCCCATGCCGCGTCGCTGCGCTCGCGGGGGACCGTCGAGGAGCCGCGCAGCCGCGCGGGAGGGCTCGGGAAGCGCGGGAGACCCAGCGGGTAGGGGCGAGAGGGACGAACCGGCGTCAGCCGGTGGGCGTCTCCTCGGGCTCCGGTTCGACCGGTGCGGTCGGCTGGAGGTTGCCGCCGAAGTACGCCCCGGCGCCGCAGTCGGTCTCACCCTCGGCCGGCAGCTCGCAGGTGATCTCGAGGATCAGCTCCTGCTCGGCCAGGAAGACCAGCGGCGTGATGAAGTGGTAGTCGAGGTCGCGGAAGTTCTCCATCGACTCGATCAGCAGGATCTGGTCCCCGCGCCGGACCTGTAGCTCGCCCGCGTGGCCGTTGGGGTTCTGGAAGACCACGTCGGTGATGGTCAGGATGTTGTCCTCCGGGACCACGAAGATGCTCTCACGCGCGGCTGCCGGCGGGGCGGCCACGGCGAGGCGGACGTCGAAGTTCGTCGGCGAGGGGAACGTCGGTGGTGCGATGTCGCCACCGAGCCGCTCGACCTCCGACGCTACGGCCGCTAGTTGCTGCTCCAGTTCCTCGGCCTTGGCCGCTGCGGCGCCTGCCGCTGCCGCGGCCGCGGCGGCTTCGGTGCTCTCGGCCACCGGCGCGACCGCCTCGACCGCGCGCTCCTGGGCGGCGGTCTCGATGGTCGGCTTGAGCAGGAAGAACCACAGCGCCCCGAGCAGCACGGCTCCCACCAGGAGCCAGCGCAGGAGGCGTGGGAGGAAGTTGGGGAGCGTGCTCTCCTGGAGGAACGAGCCGTTCAGCGAGTGCGGCTCCTGGCCCTCCGGGGCGACGACGACCTCGAACAGGCGGGTCATCGGCGGGCCGCGCCAGTATCGCTTGCGCGCTTCCACGCCCAGCTTGGCGAACGCCGCCATGCCCGGTTCGATCGTCAAGCTCTCGGGCTTCACGGTGAAGGTGAGCAGGTCCTCGCTGTCGACCGCCGTGATCTCGGCCGTGATGCGGCTGTTGCCCCGGTTGTCGATCGCGACCTCGTGCCTGCCGCGCTTCTTGCCGCGCGAGGTCCGTGGCAGCAGTTCAGCGAACACGTCGGTGAAGCCCGCCACCTGCAGCGTGCCCTCGACGACGACGCTGTCCTCAGGGAACTCCTTGGAGGCGACCTTGACGCCGAAGGGGACCTCGCCGGACTCGATGTCGTGCGTCCGGGGGACCTTGAAGATGACGGTGGTCTCGCCCTCGCCGTCCGGGAACAGCCGTAGCGGCGCCGGTGTGATCGTGGCGAAGGGTGCGAGGTCTCCGACGATGGTGAAGTCGAACTCGTCGACCACGTCGCCGATGTTCTTGACGCGTACGACAACGCTGGTCTCGCCGCCCGGATCCACGACGAGACGCGTCTGAGTTAGAGATGCACTGGCGCCCACGGCGCGGGAGCGTAGGCCACGGGGCGACCGGATGGAAGCACTCTCATCCGCGTCTCGGCCAGCACCTCGGGCACTCGCGCTTGCCCGTGGGGGCACCGGTGCGACACGGGCGGTGCCCTGCATACTCCACAGCGCCGCCGGGCAACGAGGGGCAGGGAACGCAACGATGGGGTGGTCAGCGCATCCGGCAACGGACGCTTGGGCCGACGCGATGGTCGAGCTCGAGGTGCTCGTACCCGATGAGGTCGCTGCGGACGCTTGCGCCGTGTGTGGGCGCCTGCCCGCCGCCCCCGTGCGCTTCACCGCGCTCGAGGGTTACCTGCTGCTCTTCCGTCGCCGCAGTCTGGCCCGTCGACTGTGCCGCAGCTGTGCCGTCGGGGCGTTCCGGGAGCACCAGGCGAGGACGTGGGCGCGAGGGTTCTGGGGGGTACCCGCGCTGCTGATCGCGCCGTTCGTGCTGCTGGCGAACCTGCGACGGCTCCGGGCTTGCCTGTGGCAGCTCGAGCCGCCACGGCCGACCGGAGCCGCGGTGGAACCGGGGCTGCGAGGCCGACCCGTGTGGGCCCGCCCGGGTCCATGGGTGCCGGTCGCGGTCGCGCTCATCGCAGTCGGTGCGGTGTACGCGATCACCGCCTCCAGGGTGACGGTCGACGGACTCGAGGTGGGGGAGTGCTTCGACGCCCCGGCCGGTACGAGCTTCGGGCCGGGTACCGGGACGGTGATCGTCGAGCCGCTGCCGTGCCTCGAGCCCCACCTGCACCAGGTCGCAGCGCGTCACGACCACCCCGCGGCCCAAGGTGCCCGCTACCCGGGCCTGCTGGACCTCGACGAGGAGGCGTTCGCGCGGTGCATCGAAGCGGTTCCTCCTGAGGTCGGTGAGGCGATCGACCGCGCCCTCGGCGTGGTCTACCCCTCGCCGCGCGCGTGGGAGCGCGGCGAGCGCACGGTGACGTGCATCGTGAGCTCGCGGACGGGGCCGGTGGTGGGCTCGCTGATCGAGTAGTCGGCTGCCCTTCGGGGCAGCGTTGAGCGCTCGTTGAGCGCGTGCGGAACGTCGACCGGGATAGTGGCGCTGCCCGGAAGGGCCGGGCACGAATCGATCCTGGGGGAAACATGACGACCCGAACCGGGGGTGAGGTCACGACCGGCACGCCGGTCTACGTCTACGCAGCGGATCCGGTGTCCGAAGCGGGCATCGTCTCCGCGCTGCGCGAACAGAGCGACATCAGTGTCGTTCCCGAGGCCGAGATCGATGATGCCGAGGTGGCGCTGGTCATCGCGGACGAGGTCGACGACGCCACCGTCCGGGTGATCCGGGCGTTGCAGCGCAACTCCTGTCCGCGGGTGATCCTCGTGGTCACCCACGTCGACGACGGCGGGTTGTTCGCCGCGGTTGAGGCCGGTGTCACGGGATTGCTGCGTCGCGCGGAGGCGGACGGCACCCGGCTCGCCGAAGCGATCCGAACCGCCTCGGCAGGTGACGGCACGATGCCCAGCGACCTGCTCGGTCGCCTGCTCGAGCAGATCCATCACATCCAGAACCACGTCCTCGAACCTCGGGGTCTGCACTTCACGGGCCTGACCGACCGCGAGGTCGCGGTCCTGCGCCTGGTGGCAGATGGTTGCGACACGGCCGAGATCGCGCAGACGCTGTCGTACTCCGAGCGCACGGTCAAGAACGTGATCCAGGGTGTGACCAGCCGCCTCAACCTGCGGAACCGGTCGCACGCCGTGGCCTACGCCCTGCGGCAAGGGCTCATATAGGCGACGCCGCATCCGCGTCGTCGATCCGGGGATCCCATGTCGCACGCCGCCGAGAGCGCGGTCTCGGCGGCTCGCGGCGCAAGGGGACCGTGGGCACTGCTACGGGTATAGGCGCCGCGGGGCGGTCCCGGTCAGCCGGAACCCGCCCCGCGCCCCGCTTCCTCGAGGGCGGCCTCGACCATGGCGAACGAGTTGCGGTCGGCGTTGGCGACAGCCGCGCCGACCCTCACCTCGATGTCGACACCAGAGAGGGCCTCAGGGCGGTGTGGCGAGTCGAGGGCCTCGCGTAGGCGCGCGGTCGCCCGATGCGCGAGATCGGCACCCCCGCCGGTGAGGACGGCGACGAACCTGTCACCCCCCCAGCGCACCGCCAGGTCCGTATCGCGCAGCACGCGCCCCAGCGCCTCCGCGACGTACACGAGCGCGAGGTCGCCGGTCCCCTCGCCATGGGCGTCGTTGAGCCCGCCCATGTCCTGCACGTCCACCGACAGCACGACCAGCGGCGCCGTGTCTCCGCGCTCGTCGCGTTCGCGGAGCACGGCCTCGAGGTAGCGGCGGTTGTGCAGCAGGGTGAGCGGGTCACGGTCGGTGTCGTCGACGGCGACGCGCAGACGCGTCACCAGCTGACGCGTCACCGCTTGCGTCCTCTCGAGGTGCGACATGAGCTGCTCCGCCGCCGTGGCCAGGAACGGCTCGTTGGGGTGCTCCCGGAGGGGCATGGGAGCCGCGAGCGGGTGGTCCGAGGGTGCCGATGCAGCGTGATCGAGGATGCCCTCGATCCGTCGGCGGACGTCGCCGGGCAGGTCGCCGAAGGGCCCGAGGAGGCGTCGGGCCTCGTCGAGAGCCTGGTGGCGGCGGAAGGTCCAGTCTCCCACGAAGGCGAGGTTCGGCCCGGTTTCGCTGCGGCGGCGGTCGCGGCTCACGAGGGCCGCGCAGAGCCGAGCGGAGACCACCACCAGCGTCCACTCCGTGGCGACGTCGCCGTCGACGGTACGTGCGATTACGCCATCGGGAACCGCCGGGGCGGCGTCGCCGAAAGCGACGACCACGGGGCCCACGGCAGCGAGCCGCGCGTAGCGGTCGTGCTCGGAGGCGAACCATCGGCCGTGCTGGAACACGGCGAGGATCGCCCCTTCCTCGCCGGCTTCGTCGAGCATCAGCGCGACGTCCTCGAGGGCCTGGGTCAGCACCGTCAGGCTGAGGCGGGAGAGGACCCGGGTCCCCGTGTCCAGCAGGCTCACGGCGTCGCCTCCGCTTCCCGATCCATGCGTCCGCTGCCGGGGTGACGCACGCGTCCCTCCTCGTCGAAGAGGTCGGGGTTGATCTCGTAGGCGTCGAAGTCGGCCCAGATCCTCGCGTCGTTCCGGCAGTCGTAGGTGCGGCAGATCGTGGGCCGGTTGGCGTAGACGCCGCAGCTCTTCGACTCCGGATCGCAGTGGACGCACCAGCCGTCCTGCCCCTGGCGGTTCGCGTAGGGGTGCACGAGGTCCCACTGCACCACGCCCTCCAGGACGTCCTGCTCGCTCAGCGGGAAGCGCATCGAGCAACAGGCGGCCTTGCAGAACGGGATCCGGGCCTCGCAGTCGATGTCGGGCAGCTCATCGGGGTCGAGGTCGTACTTGTCCTCCTTCGGTGCGAGGAAGACGCCGAGCCCCGCGTCCTCGAACTGATCCCCGATGGTGTCGCCGATACTGGCGAACCGCTCGTTGGCCTCCTCCTCGGTGACGATGCCCTTGTCGACGAGCAACTGCATCGCCGCCCGCGCCGCGACCGCCGCCTCGAACACGATCCGACCCGAGCGGCGAGCGCGCTCGAAGACGGCCGAGAAGCCCAGGAACAGGTCCGGCTCGTCGAGTTCGGGGAGTTCGGGGCGTTCGGCCTCGGGCGGTACCGCCGTGGGTAGGCCGTTGATCTCGATGATGGGGAACTGGGTCACGCTCGCTCCTTCGCTTCCGACCCGCAAGTTGCCACCCGGGGGTCGCCGACTCAAGGGAAGACCGACGGGGATGTCGGGCGCGCCGAGCTGCCCCTTCGGGCAGGCAGCGGAGCCCCAAGTTCGGCACGGAGGCGGCTGCCCCGGTGGGCGTCGCCCGGTTACGTTGACGACGATGATCCACGATGTCGACGAGTCGCTCAAGGCCCTGATCCGGCGCGATGTGCTGGACGGGGCCGACGTCGACCTGTCCTTCGAGGCGCCCACCAAGGAGTGGGCGGGAAAGCGGCAGCGCCCGACGCTGAGTGTCTTCCTGTACGACTTCCGTGAGGATCTGTCGCGGCGCTTCCACTCGCGCGAGGAAGTACGGAACGAGGCCGGGATCGTCATCGATCGTCCCGGACCGCCGCGCTTCTTCAAGATGAGCTACCTCGTCACCGCGTGGACGGAGCGAGCCGAGGACGAGCACCGCGTGCTGTCAGCCGTGCTGAACCAGTTCATGAAGTCGGACGCGATCCCGGCGGACGTCCTCGTCGGGACGCTGACCGAGTACCCGCGCCACGTCCGGGCCACGATCGCACTGCCGCCGCCACAGGATCGCTCGATCGCTGACATCTGGTCCGCACTGGGCGGCGAGCTCAAGCCGTCGCTCGACCTGGTCATCACCGCGCCCTTCCAACCCGAACGCCACTTCGAGTTCGGTCCGCCGGTCACCGGTGGCATCAGGGCCAAGCTGCTCGACACCGAGCGACGGACCGAGGAGATCAGCAAGCGGCGGGGCGCCGACACCGACGGGGACGGTATCCCCGACGACCTGTCCGGTCCGAGCGAGGAGTTCGCGCTCGAGTTCAGCCCGGAGGGAGAGTCCTCCCGCACCCCGATGGGGACACGCGAGCCGTGACCGTGGCGATGGACGCCTCCCTGACCTACCTCCACCACCGGCTCGCGCTCCTCGAAGCGCGCGTCCGTGCGGCGGTCGCGCAGCGGCGGGTCGACGACCCCGTCCCCGACGATCGCTTCCGGGGGTTGTACCTCTCGGACGCCCAGGTCGACGCCATCCTCGAGGAGTCGGGGCGCCTGTTGCGCCCCGCCATCCCCGAGCCCGAGACCTCCGAGGCTCAGGAGCGCATCGAGAAGGAAGCTGATGCGGCCGAGTCCGCAGGCGAGGTCGTCCGTCTCCGGGAGCTCGCGCGTCGTTTCGACCTCGCCGAGCTCGACGTCGACATCCTGCTGGTCGCGATCGCTCCCGATCTCGATCCACGGTTCGAGCCTCTCTACGGGTACCTGCACGATGACGTCACACGGCGGCGAGCCAGCACCGGGCTCGCCCTCGAACTGATCGGCCGAGGGACGGGTGCCGGCGAGGCACGCGGGCGCTTCAACGCCGACGGGCGTCTCGTGGGTAGCGGCCTGCTCGTCGTGGAGGAGACGGAGCGGCCCTTCCTCACCCGCTCATTGCGCGTGCCGGACCGGGTCACCTCTCACCTGCTCGGCGACGACACGCCCGATCCAGCGGTGGCCGCGCTCATGACCGACTGCACGCCGGCGGACATCGGTGACCGAGGCATGCTGGAACGGGTGCTGACCGAGCCTCGGGCGCTCGTGTACCTCAAGGAGCGCCCCGGGGCGGCATCGTTCTCGTTCGCGTCCTCGGCTCTGGAGGCGGTCGGACGGCCCTGGATCGCCCTCGACCTGCACCGGCTCGATCCCACCGACGATCCATGCGAGATCGCCGCCGCCGCGGCGCGGGAAGCCAGGCTCATCGGCGGGGCGGTCGTGGCCGGGCCTGTCGATGACATCGCCGAACGGGAGGGCAAAGGCGTCCGGTGCTTCGCCGAGCTGCGCTGCCCGACGGTGCTGGTCGGTACCAAGGGCTGGGACCCGATGTGGTCACGGGACGTCCCGCTGCTCCTCGACGCGCCGCGCCCGACGGTCGAGCAGCGCGAGCGCATCTGGCGGTCGGCGCTGGACGGTCACCTCCCCGGCGACGAGGTGGTCCGGGCCACCGCCGCGTTCCACCTCACCCCGGAGCAGGCCCAGCGGGCCGCGGTGGCGGCCGAGCAGTACGCATCCGCGTCCTGCCGCCCGGTGGAGGTCCCCGACGTGCAGGCCGGTGCTCGTGCCCAGAACGCCGCGGGCCTGGAGCGCCTGGCGCGTCGCATCCGGCCCCGCGCGTTGTGGGAGGACCTCATCCTCAAGCCGAAGGTGGAGGAGCAGCTGCGCGAGCTGGTCGCCCGGGTCAAGCATCGCGCGACCGTCCTCGAGACGTGGCAGATGGGGGTGCGCTCGACCCGGGGGCGCGGCATCACGGGGCTCTTCGCGGGGGAGTCGGGGACCGGCAAGACGATGTCGGCGGAGGTGATCGCGGGTGCGCTCGGCCTCGACCTGTACGTGATCGACCTGTCGACCGTGGTAAGCAAGTACATCGGCGAGACCGAGAAGAACCTCGACCGCATCTTCGGGGAGGCCGATCGGGTCAGCGGGGTCCTGCTCTTCGACGAGGCCGACGCCCTGTTCGGGAAGCGCTCGGAGGTCAAGGACGCCCACGATCGGTACGCCAACGTCGAGACCGCCTACCTGCTGCAGCGCATGGAGCAGTTCGACGGCCTGGCGATCCTGACCACGAACCTGCGGAGCAACATCGACGAGGCGTTCACGCGCCGTCTGGATGTCATCGTGGATATCCCCATCCCCGAGGAGCCGGATCGCCGGCGGCTGTGGGAGCTGTACGTCAGCAAGGGCATCCCTCTGGGTGACGACCTCGACCTCGACTTCCTCGCGGGCTCCTTCGAGGTCGCGGGAGGCAACATCCGCAACATCGTCGTCACGAGCGCCTACCTAGCCGCCGCTGACAGCACCCCCGTGACGATGGGCCACCTCATCCGTGGCACCGAGCGGGAGTACCGCAAGCTGGGGCGGCTCTGCCTCGAGGACGACTTCGGTCCCTACTTCCACCTCGTAGCGAACGCCACCCCTGTCCTGCCCGGCCTGTCCTGAGTGCTCAAGTAGCGAAGCGGTAGCACAACACTGAGTGCTCAAGTAGCGAAGCGGTAGCACAGCACGAGAGGCTTGCCCTTTGGGGCAGACAGCGCTGCGCCCGTTATCGCTCGTTCTTCTCTTCCCTCGGGGCGGGACGCCAGGTAGACCTCGGAGCGAGGACGTGGAGGTGAGGCCCTGTCACGGTTCGCTGACCCGAGCCCCGAGATGGTGGCACGAGCGACCCCCCACGCCCGCGCGCAGCGTGACGTCGGATCGGCGCACCAGCCTGGGCATGCGCACGACGCCCGCTCGTTGCTCCACCTGCAACGAGCAGCCGGCAACGCCGCGGTCTCGGCCCTACTATCCGTACAACGGTGTGGTGGCGAGAAGCACGAGGGTTGTCCCTGCGCCGACTGCTGATCCGCGACGTGCCGGGCGGGCCCGGCAGGAGGGACTCAGATGTCTGACTTCCAGTTCGAGGACGTCGCTCGGGCGGCGCACGCGCACCGGCGCGACGAGCAGACGGACACCGACAAGACCAAGGACGCCGGCCCGGCCGGCGGACCCGCAGCGAAGATCCAGAGCCTGCAGCGAGCCGCGGGGAACGCGGCCGTGGGCCACCTGCTCCAGCGCGAGGAGGGGGCGGGCGCTGGGGCGGCATCCGTGAAGGACATCGTGGGCAAGGGCGGTGGCTCCCCCCTCCCCGAGGACGTCCGAGGCGAGATGGAGTCAGGCCTCGGGGCGGATCTCAGCGGCGTCCGCGTGCACACCGACAGCAAGGCGGACGAATCCGCCAAGGCCGTGAACGCCCACGCGTACACGTCGGGTAGCGACGTGGTCTTCCAGCAGGGCAAGTACGACCCGAGCTCGACCGATGGCAAGAAGACGCTCGCTCACGAGCTGACGCACGTCGTCCAGCAGAGCCAGGGCCCGGTCGACGGTACCTCGGTGGGCGGCGGGATCAAGGTCAGCGACCCCCACGACCGGTTCGAGCAGGAAGCTGACCAGGTCGCCGACGACGTCGTCAGCCGCCAGTCGGCGCAACCCGACGTGCAGCGTGAGGCGGCTCCGGAGGAGGAGGAGCCCGTGGCGGGCCAGTGGGTGCAGCGCGAGGCGGCTCCGGAGGAGGAGGAGCCCGTGGCGGGCCAGTGGGTGCAGCGCGAGGCGGCTCCGGAGGAGGAGGAGCCCGTGGCCGGACAGTGGGTCCAGCGCCAGGAGGATGAAGGCGAGATGGCCGAGGGCGAGGAGTAGTAGCGCCCGACCCGTCACGTGAGCGCACCCTGCGGGGCGCGCTCACTGCTTTGTGAGGGCCCGTTCGTTCGGCCGGTTGCCCGTTCGGGTAACCAGGGTTACCCGGAGCCCGTCACCCGTAGACGTAGCCCTGAGAGGTCCTGTGCGCGACCCTCTCGGTGCGGTCTTCCAACGCCAGGGAGAGGAGAAAGACCCATGCCCAACTATCTCTCGCCAGGCGTGTACGTCGAGGAGGTCGACGGCGGTGCGCGTCCGATCGAAGGCGTCGGCACAGCCGTCGCTGCCTTCATCGGTACCGCTCCGAAGGGTCCGGTCAACCAGCCGGTCCTCGTCACCAACTGGAGCCAGTACACGCAGATCTTCGGGGAGTTCATGGAGGGTTCGTACCTCGATGACGCCGTTTACGGCTACTTCCTGAACGGCGGCGGCGCGGCGTACATCGTCCGCGTCGGGGGTGACGGCGCGGCCAAGAAGGCGGCCGGCGCCCTCCCCGCACCCAAGGATGCCGAGAAGGACCCCAAGGTCGGCCCCCTCGAGATCGAGGCGGTCGACGGCGGAGCCGACGGCAACGACATCACCGTTGAGGTCGCCGACCCCACCGACAAGGACGAGAAGGGCGAGAACTTCAAGCTCGTCGTCAAGGTCGGCGGCAAGGTGGAGGAGGAGTACGACAACCTCAACGCCGACACTGCAGTTCGCACCGTCAACGCGAAGTCCAAGCTGATCAAGCTGGCTTCGCCCACCGGCGCCAAGGCGATCGCCCCGACCAAGGGTGCGGTCAAGCTGGCGGGTGGCGGTGTTTCGGAGCCTGCCCGGCTCGCTCCCGACGACTACATCGGCAGCTCGGCCGACCGCACGGGTTTCGGCGGTCTCGAGGCGGTCGACGAGATCACCATGCTGGCATGCCCCGACCTGATGGCGGCGTACCAGACCGGTCTCATCGACCTCGAGGGCGTGCAGGCCGTGCAGCTCGCGATGATCGCGCACTGCGAGGCGATGGGTGACCGGCTGGCCATCCTCGACCCGCCGCCCGGTCTCAACGCGCAGCAGATCAAGGAGTGGCGCGTCGACAAGGCGGGCTACGACTCGAAGTACGCGGTGCTGTACTGGCCGTGGGTCAAGGTCTTCGACCCCGCGTCGGGCGAGAACATCTTCGTCCCGCCGAGCGGCCACATGGCCGGTATCTGGGGCCGCAACGACGACACTCGTGGGGTCCACAAGGCTCCCGCGAACGAGGTCGTCCGCGGAGCCATCGACCTCGAGCTGCGCATCACCAAGACCGAGCACGACCTGCTCAACCCCGAGGGCATCAACGTCATCCGTGCCTTCCCGGGGCGGGGCATCCGCGTGTGGGGCGCTCGCACCTTGTCGAGCGACCCGGCGTGGCGCTACGTGAACGTCCGGCGGCTCTTCAACTACCTGGAGGAGTCGATCCTGGGCGGCACGCAGTGGACCGTGTTCGAGCCCAACGACCACGCTCTGTGGGCGAAGATCCGGCGTGCCATCAGCGCCTTCCTCGTCATGGAGTGGCGCAAGGGCGCGCTGTTCGGGCTCACCCCGGGCGAGGCGTTCTACGTCAAGTGCGACGGTGAGAACAACACGGCCGAATCGATCGACGCCGGCATGGTGATCTGCGAGATCGGGGTCGCTCCGGTGAAGCCGGCTGAGTTCGTGGTGTTCAAGCTGTCGCAGTTCTCGGGTGGCGCCTCGAGCGTCGAGGAGTGACGCCGGAGGACCGGCCTACTAGGAGGTAGAAGCACATGCCACTGCCAGATCTCGATACGAGTGTCGGCCACTCCTTCGGACTCGAGTTCGATGGCGTGATGATCAAGCAGATCCAGGAGGTCTCCGGCCTCAAGATGGAGCAGGACGTCATCGAGCTCAAGCAGAACACGTTCGATGGCAAGTACATGATCAAGAAGCTGCCGGGTCGTTGGAAGGCCGGTGAGCTCACGCTCACGCGCGGTCTGACCGACGACAACAGCTTCGAGGACTGGGTCAAGAACGCCCAGCTCGGCAAGATGGCCGACGCGCGCAAGAACGGCGCGGTGATCGTGTACGACTACGAGGGCACCGAGATCCAGCGCTACACGATGACAAACGCGTGGGCGAAGAGTCTGGAGATCGGGACTCTCAAGGCGGGCGACACGAGCGTTCTCACCGAGAAGCTCACGCTCACCTTCGAAGAGATCGCGCCCGGGTGATGCGCCGGACCTTCGCGGCCAACGAGGTCGCGCCGGATGGCCCCGAGGCGTCGCTGCCCGAGGAGCCCACGGAGTCGCTCCGTACGGAGTTCGACTTCGTGTTGCCCCGCGGGTACGTCGACGCCTCGGGGGAGGTCCACCGCCGCGGGACGATGCGCCTCGCTACCGCACGCGACGAGCTCGTCGCGGCGAAGGACGATCGTGTCCGGGAGAACGCGGCGTACCTGTCCATCGTCCTGTTGGGACGCGTGGTCACGAGTTTCGGCAGTATCACGGACGTGCACGCCGGTGTGATCGAGAACATGTTCGCATCGGACGTCGCGTTCCTGCAGGACCTCTACCGACGGATCAACCAGGAGGGTCACACACGGGCGGCGGTGCGCTGTCCCGCGTGTGAACACGACTTCGCGGTCGATGTGGCCGGTGGTCGCCTGGGGGGATCGTGACGACCGGCGTCGACCGGCTCTACGAGGAGATCGCGTACATCGCGTACCACTTCAACTGGGGGTACGACGACATCGTCGATCTGGAGCATCAGGAACGCCGTCGGTTCGTCGAACAGATCGCCAGCATCAACCGACGCCTGGCGGGTGAGTGAACGCGGATGTGGCCCTTCAGTCGGAGACAGCAGCGTGAGGCAGCCGGTGCGCGAGCGCCGGCCGCTCAACGACGTCCGGCTGAGGTCGCTGCACCGGACCCTGGTCCGACGCGCCCCGAGCCGGGGGAGTGGGCGCAGGCAGGGGTGCTGCAACGCGCGGTGAGGCCAGCACCGCTGACCCTCGAGCCCGACGCCTTCGAGGCCGGGCTCACGACGCGCCAGGACAGCTCTGTCGTGGGCGGACTCGGCCACGAGGTCTCGCCGAGCGCACCTTCCGGCATCGTGTCCGGCCTCGCCTCCGTGGCGGCACCGGATGAACCCCACCCCGACAGCCATGGGCCCGAGCTGGCCCTGCGGCGCGGCGGCGGCTCCGGGGGTGGATTCGCCGCAGCGCGCAAGGTCGACTACAGCGTCCAGCGCCGCCCCGGGTCGATCGCGACCTCCGCTCCACCGTCGCCCCCACCCAGCCCCGGTCCCGAGTTCTCCACTCCGGAGCCTCCTCCGCGTGCGCTCCCGACGGCGCCCGCCCCGGCCGAGCACCCGGTCACCTACGCGGAACCGCCGGACGAGCCTCGCCCCCTCCCGGTCGCGGAGCTGCCGCCTGTGACCGAGCTGCCTTCGGCCGAACCGTCGGGGGAGCCGGACGTGGCGGTTCCCGCCGACCCCGGTCCCGGACCCGCCGATGCACCCACGCTCGCGCAGCGGGCGCCTGTGGACGATGCCGATGACGCATCGGCGCCGATAGGGGTAGGGGATCCGCCTGCGTCGGAGCTACAACGCGCCGTCGACGAGCCGTCGCTGCCGCTGGCCGCACCACCGACGCCGCCACGAGACCGCACGCAGCGCCGCGTGGGGCTCGGTGAGCCGATGCGTGAGATCCCGTCCCCGGCGTCCCCATCCGTGCAGCGGTCGACGTCTCCGCCCGCGCCGTCGCCTTCGCCGTCCACGCCATCGCCGCCGCGGCCCGCCTCCCCACCAGCCCCCGCGACCGTTCAACGGTCGGTCGATGCCGTGCACGACCCCGCGGAAGAGGCCACGCCGGGAGGGGCGGAGGCAGTGGAACCGTCCCAGGCTGCGTTGCTCGGAGCCGACGCCGAGGCGGAAGGGCCTGACGACGACCCGGCCGCGGACGTGACGCCCCACTCCGAGGAGAGCCCGGCTGGGGAGGTCGACGTCCCCCCACTGCCTCTCGCCGGGACACAACGGGCCAAGGCGACGCCCCGGGACCGTGAGGACGAGGGCGGAGCCTCCGGCGGCGAGGCCTTCGCTCCGTTGTTGGGTAGCGAGACGCCACCGAGTGCTCCCGAGACTCTGGCGACCAGCGACCCCGAACCGACCGCGGGTGGTGCCCCCGAACCGACCGCAGGACGTGATGCCGAGCCCGAGCTGCCGTTGGGTGTCCAGCGAGCCCCGACGGGCTCCTCCTCGGCCTCGCCGTCATCCGCCCCATCGACGGATGCGTCTGCAGCGATCCCCCCGGCCGACACCCAGCCACCCGACCGTGGTGATCCGGGCGACCTTGGCGAGTCCGGTCCGCCGCCGACCTCTCCGCTCCTGGGCAGCGACGTCGACCTGACCGTCACCGACGGTGAAGGGCCGGGGGTGGGACCGGCCGACGGCACCGATGGAGCGGAACCTGGTGAGGCTGCACCGCTACCGCTCGCGAGCCAGCGCGCGGCTGAGGGCGCTGGTGCCTCCCACCGCTCGGGCCCCTCCTCCTGGCCCCAGACCGCTCCGCTCCTGGGCGATCTGCCCGGTCCAGGCGCGCCGTCGGCGCTTGCAACCGGGCTCACGGCGCCTCACTCACCGGCCGTGTCAGCGGTCCAGCTAGCGGCCGATGCTGGCCCCGCGACGCGCGCCTCACTCCGGTCGACGCCGTCTGGCCCGATCGCGCCGTTGCTGCACGCACGCGCGACGCCGTTGGCACAGAGAGCTCCCGGCCCGCCGTCGCCCGCACATCCGACCGGTCCCGCGGTGCGCTCCGAAGCTGCGCCCGCAGCCGTGGTGCAGCGCGTCGCGGAGGCGACCGGCGCCGACCTCGGCGGGGTCAGCGTGCAGCGGGGCGTCGAGGTCGGCCGCAGTGCCAGCGCGATGTCGGCCAAGGCGTACACGACGGGTGGTCAGGTCCACCTGCCCGATCGCCACGGCTCGATGAGCTCGGGTGAGGGGGAGAGCCTGGTGGCTCACGAGCTGACCCACGTGGCGCAGCAGCGCGCGCTGGGCGGTGCGCTGCCGGGAGAGGACACCCCTCTGGGGCAGGAGCTCGAGCTGCAGGCGCAACACGTCGAACGGTCCGTCGTCGAGGGAAAGCCGTTGCCACTGGCGGTCCCGAGCACCGGCCACACGCTCCAACGTTCCGCGCAGCCCTCCGGCCACGCATCAGCAGGCCGTGGTGCCTCGACCTCGCCGCCCAACCCAGCGGCGTTCGCGGTCGCCAACGGCCTGGGGACGCCGACGGCGGACGGCGGGGTCGTCTTCCACGCCGCGATGGACGCTGGAGTCCTCGCGTCGGTCACCGAACCGACCGACGCGCACGTGCAGCGCGCCACCGAGGATGCGGCTGCTGCGACCGCCGTCCAGCGCTTCATCGGGAAGGTCCCGCCACCCGTGACGGCTCTGAGCTCGACGGCGGCGTCCGCCAGCGCGATGGCCGTAGGAGCAGCATCGGGAGGTGCCGCCGGCGGCGCGGAGGACGTCGAGAAGATCGTCGATCGCGTGATCACGCGTCTGCGTACCGAGTTGTCGCTCAACCGCGAGCGTCTCGGCCGCAGCCTGGACCTGTAGGAGGACGAACATGGTCGGACCGACGATCGCCACGAGTCATAGCGTCGCGCAGCCGAACGCGTCCACGGAGACCGAGATGGACCCCGCCGTCACGGTCGGGTTCGCGATCGAGATCGACGGCCACAAACTCGGCGTGTTCACGTCGGTCGATGGCCTGTCGTTCGAGATCACGCTCGAGCCGGTGACCGAGGGCGGCAACAACGCCTTCGTCCATCAGCTCCCCGGACGCGTCAAGTACCAGAACATCAAGCTCAAGCGCCCGCTCAACAAAGACAGCCAGGTCGTCGTCGACTGGTTCCAGAAGCTCATCCGTGAGATGAACCAGGGGAAGGCCACACGATCGACCATGAAGATCACGGCGAAGAACACCGCTGGCGATGACGTCGCGACCTGGAACCTCCAGGGAGTGATCCCGGTGAAGTGGCAGGGTCCGTCGATGAGCGTCGAGTCGAGCAAGGTCGCCGAGGAGACGCTCGAGCTTGCGCACCACGGGTTCCTAGAGAGCTGAGGGAGGACACCATGGCGAGCTACGAGAAGGCCTACCTCGACATCTGCGAGCCGGCGACGACGTCCGGGGGCGGGACGGGGTCGAACAACCAGCGGCGGCCTGGCAGCAGCATCCGCCTGCTCAAGTTCCAGTTCAACCCCGAGAAGCTGTCGATCAAGAAGGAGGCGGAGTGGAAGCCGGCTAGCCAGGAAGGGGCCGAGGCCACCCCGTTCCCGCAGTACAAGAGCCCCAAGCCGGTCAGCCTGAGCCTCGACATGCTCCTCGACGCCGCCCACTCGCCCAGTAACGACATCGTCGGGGACATCGACGCACTCCTGGGCTGCCTGGTGCCGACGAGCCGCTCCCGCAGCCAGGGCACGCCTCACCCGCCACTGGTGAAGTTCGGCTGGGGGACCAAGTTGACCCTGACCG
Organism: Actinomycetota bacterium; assembly: GCA_019347575.1. NCBI lineage: Bacteria > Bacillati > Actinomycetota > Actinomycetota bacterium. The sequence continues at coordinate 135,666 of JAHWKY010000005.1, forward strand.
CGTACGTGACATCGGTCTCTACCGAGTACCAGCTCTTCCAGCCCAACGGCACACCGATCCGTGCCAAGTGCACCGTGGCCCTGAACGAGTACCCATCGACGAACCAGCGTCAGAACCCGACCTCGGGTGGCACGGCGACGCACACGACCCGCACGCTGCGTGCGGGTGACACGCTCGCCTCCGTCGCGTACGACGAGTACGGCAACGCCTCGCTCTGGCGGGGTCTGGCCCGTGCCAACGACATCGAGGATCCCCTGCGCGCGCCGGTGGGACTGTCGCTGCTGGTCCCGCCCAGCGATGAGGTGGAAGCGCTCTCGTGACCCAGACCCCGTTCAAGATCAAGCTCGGCGGCGCCGAGCTCGATGCGACGCTGCACTCGATGCTCCAGCGCGTCACCGTCGACGACACGCTCGACATCCCCTCGTTCTTCGCCCTGGCCTTCCGCGACTCGACCCGCACGATCCTCAAGGACGCGAAGTTCAAGATCGGTGACGAGGCCGAGGTACACGTCAAGGTCGGTGGTGGGAGCTGGGAGAAGCTGTTCCACGGCGAGATCACCGCACTCGAGCTCGACCAACCCGAAGGCGACGCCTCGACGACCATCGTTCGCGGGTACGACCCCAGTCACCGCCTCCACGGACAGGCCAAGACGAAGGCGTTCCTGAACAAGAGCTACGACGCCATCGTCAAGGAGGTGCTCGGCGCGGTCGGCGCCAAGCCAGGCAAGATCGAGGCCCCGCCCGGTAAGGCGCCGGAGTCGGTCTCGCAGCTCGGTCAGACCGACTGGGAGTTCCTGCGTCGGATCGCTCGTCTGTCGGGCATGGTGCTGGACGTGAAGGACGGCAAGATCGACTTCACCGCCCCGCCCTCCGCGGACAAGGCCGGCTCGCCGGCGAGGAGCTACGACCAGACCGAGGCACTCGAGATCAAGCTCGGGGCGAACGTCGTGCAGCTCCGCGCGGTCGTCACGGCAGGTGGGCAGGTGAAGGAGGTCGAGGTCCGCGGTTGGGACCCCAAGGCCAAGAAGGAGCTGAAGCAGACCGCACCGGTCAAGACCGACTCGGTGAAGGTGGGCTTGAAGCCCGACGAGCTGGCGGGCAAGTTCAACGCGGCGAAGTACGTGGCGTCCGGGGACGCCTACACCAGCCAGGACGAGGTCAAGGCTGCCGCCAAAGCGCTCGCGGACCAGATCGCGTCTGCCCACGCCGAGCTCGACGGGGTGGTCGAGGGAAACCCCAAGTTCAGGGCCGGGGTCGCGGTTGCGCTCGGGAACGCCGGCAAGCCGTTCGAGGGCAAGTACACCCTGACGGCGGTCCAGCACCTCTACTCACCGTCACGCGGCTACCAGACCGCCTTCCGGGTCAGCGGCAAGCAGGACCGGTCCCTGTTCGCGCTGACGTCAGGTAGCGGCAACGGCACCCAGAACGGTGCATCGTCGACGGGCGCGGGCGTCGGCGTAACGATCGGCATCGTGACCGACATCAACGATCCCGAGAAGATCGGCCGCGTCAAGCTCAAGCTGCCGCGCTTCGACGACACCTTCGTCTCGCCGTGGGCACGCGTCGTCTACGCCAGCGGCGGCAAGGGCGAGAAGGGCGCGCGGGGCTTCTTCGCCCCGCCGAAGGTCGATGACGAGGTGCTGGTCGCGTTCGAGCACGGCGACGTGAACGCGCCGATCGTGATCGGGGGTCTCTACAACGGCAAGGACAAGGGCGTCCCGGACGGCTACATCGACAGCGGCAAGGGACGGACCAACGAGACCACGCTGACGTCGGACGTCGGTCACAAGATCCAGCTCAGTGACAAGGCCGGCGAGGAGGGGATCCTCATCGTCAGCGCCGACGACAAGATGCAGATCCACCTGTCCCAGAAGGACAAGAAGATCCTGATCAAGTGCGATCACCCGAGCGGTGTCGAGGTCATCACGACCGGCACGACCACACTCAAGGCCGACAAAGACGTCAAGATGGAGACGCAGGCCAACTTCGAGCTCAAGACGTCAGGCAACATGAAGTTCGAGGCTGCGGGGAACATCGACATCAAGGCGAGCGGCAACCTCAAGGTCGAGGCGGGAGCCAACGCGAACTACAAGTCCGGAGCCAACACCGAGATCAGCGCTGGCGCGAACCTGACTGCGAAGGCGGGTGCGCTGGGTGAGTTCAGCGCCACTGGAGCCTGCACGATCAAGGGCGCTGTGGTCAAGATCAACTGATCACTCGGGACGACGACGTACGCAGGAGGTGAGACGTGGGCACGGAGTTCATCGGCCAGGGCTGGGGCTTCCCGGTATCGGTCGACGACACCGGTGGGATCAAGCTCGTCTCTGGCTCCCAGGAGATCGAGCAGGCGATGAGGCTCATCCTGGGCACGGCGTACGGGGAGCGCCCGATGCGCCCCGAGTTCGGGTGTGGGATCCACGACTACGTTTTCGCCCCCGCCGACGACACGACCGCCGGCCGTATCGCCTACGAGGTCCGCGAGTCGCTGCGACGGTGGGAGCCCCGCATCGAGGTCAAGGACGTCGAGGTCGAGATCGACCCCCAGGATGCGTCGATCCTCTACATCGAGATCAAGTACGCGCTCCGCGGAGAGAACGACCCCCGCAACCTGGTCTTCCCCTTCTACACCATCCCGTACGAGGAAGGTGAGCCCGACGCGGCCGAGATCGCCGAGGGCATCGACAGCGGCACGCACCAACTGCAGCAAGGAGGGACGCTGTGAGCCTGGAAGCCCCCAACCTCGACGACCGGCGCTTCCAGGGTCTGGTCGACGATGCCAAGCGCTACGTGCAGCAGCGCTGCCCCGAGTGGACCGACCACAACGTCTCGGACCCCGGAGTGACCCTGATCGAGACGTTCGCCTTCATGGCGGACCAGCTGGTCTACCGACTCAACCAGGTCCCCGACAAGATCTACACCAAGTTCCTCGACCTGCTCGACCTGCGTCTGTACCCGCCGGCCGCCGCCAAGGCGGATGTCACGTTCCGGTTGTCGGCTCCGCAGGAGGAGCCGGTCGTCATCCCACAGGGAACCGAGGTTGCCACGCCCCGGACGGACCTCGACGAGGCGGTGATCTTCCAGACGCTGCAACGTTTCGAGATCCAGCCCGCCAGCTTCCACCGTGCCGCCACACAGCGTCAGGGCGAGGACGCGGACGACAAGACGCGTGCGCTGCGCGGGAGCGGCTTCGATGCGTTCGGTGCGGAGCCCGCAGTCGGCGACACGATGATGATCGGTCTCGACAAGGCCATCCCCAACCACCTGCTCCACCTGCGGATGAGCTGCCAGATCGACGGCGTCGGCGTGGACCCGGAATGGCCACCGTTGGTGTGGGAAGCCTGGGTCGGCAAGGGCTGGGAGGAGTGCGACCTCGAGATCGACACCACCGGCGGACTGAACCGCGCCGGTGATCTCGAGCTGCACATCCCCGCGGCTCACACGGAGTCGCTGGTCGCGGGCGAGAAGGCGGGATGGATCCGCTGCCGCGTGGTCCAGGCCGTCGAAGGGCAACCTCAGTACAGCGCGACCCCGAAGATCGAGAGCATCGAGGCCGCGACGATCGGTGGGACGACGCGGGTGATCAACGCGGCGACGGTCGAGAACGAGGTCGTCGGCCTGTCCGAGGGCGTGCCGGGGCAGCGCTTCAAGCTCGAAACGACGCCCGTCGTCGCCGACAGCCTCCCGCTGGTGCTCGAGGTCGCCGCGGGATCCGGGTGGGACGAGTGGCGCCAGGTCCAGACCTTCGCGGAGTCGGGCCCCGATGACCGGGTGTTCATCGTCGATCCCGTCAACGGCGACCTCGCTTTCGGCCCCGCCGTACGGGAGCCCGACGGCTCGCTGACGCAGTACGGGGCGGTCCCCCCGAAGGGAGCCCCGATGCGCCTGAAGGCGTACCTGACCGGCGGTGGTCGTCACGGCAACGCCGAGGCCGGGAAGGTGACCATCCTCCGCGACTCCATCCCCTTCGTCACGTCGGTCAAGAACCGTTTCGCCGCTTCGGGCGGAGTCGACGCCGAGAGCCTCGACGACGCCAAGCGCCGCGGATCCGTGCTCCTGCGTACTCGCAACCGCGCGGTCACGGCCGAGGACTACGAGGCGCTGGCGCGGGAGTCGTCCCCGGAGGTCGCACGCATCCGAGCGGTCGCGGCAAGCGATGGGGCCGAGGCCGGGACGGTCCGGATGCTGGTGGTCCCGTCGGCGACCGACGAGAACGGCCGCCTCGGCTTCGAGCAGCTCATCCCGGCCGACGAGACCCTCGAGCGCATCGCCATGTACCTCGACGAGCGCCGGACCATCGGAACGCGTGTCGTCGTGGAGCCTCCGGTCTACCAGGGCATCCGCATCGACGCTCGCGTCAAGCTCCGCCCCGGTTCCAGCGGTGACCGCGTCAAGCGCGACGCCATCGCTGCCCTCTACCGCTACTACCACGCGCTGATCGGGGGACCGGAGGGCGACGGCTGGCCCTTCGGACGCCCGATCCACGTGGGCGAGGTTCACTCGGTGCTGCAGCGGGTGGACGGCGTCGACTACGTCGTCGACGCGCTTCTGCGAGCAGCCGACCCCGTCAGCGGTGAGCTGTCGGACGCCATGCAGCGGATCGACATCGACACGCACGCGCTCGTGTTCTCCTACGAGCACCAGATCCTGGTCGAGGGGGCATAACCGTGGTTACCCGCGCGTACCGAGCGGCCGAGACCGGCTCTCGGCCGCGGGCGAAGCACGGCCCTGGATCGACGGCACGGATGCGCCGTCGCCAAAGGAGGGGGCTTTGGAAATGCTCAACGTGACCCACACCGCCGGAGCGTCTCCTAGTCTGCGCGGCATCAGAGGGAGGACGACATGCGGGGCGCACTAGACGGGTTGGCCAACCCGTTCCCCCTGGGGCTGATGCTTCCGGGGATGTTCCAGGGCGACGACTTCGTCCAGCGGTTCACCGCTGGGCTAGACGACGCGCTGGCGCCGATGCTGTCGACGCTCGACAACCTCGAGGCCTACTTCGACCCGGAGCTGGCGCCGAGCGACTTCGTCGCCTGGCTGTCGCAGTGGGTCGGCGTACCCGTCGACGAGGAGTGGTCCGACGAGCGGAAGCGCCAGGTCGTCGCACAGGCGGCCTCCCTCTACGGAAGGCAGGGCACCGTCGCGGGACTCCGCGACGTGATCGCCCTGTACACCGGTGCCGAGGTCGAGGTCGACGAGAACGGCGGCGTGGCGTGGTCCGCACTCCCCGGGGGCGAGTTCCCAGGTAGTCCGGAACCCAAGGTCAAGGTCACCATCCGTGCCTCCACCGACGAACCGGTGAACGCTGAGCGCGTCGAGCGGCTGGTCGCCGCCGCTGTGCCGGCGCACGTCCCGTTCGAGGTGGAGGTCCGCACCGGATGATCGTCTGTGGCAACTGCTCGTACGAGAACGAGGATGACGACCAGTTCTGCGGCTCGTGTGGTTCGCCGCTGGCGTGGACCGGACAGAAGGTCGAGGCCCCGACCGCTGCGGAGCCGGAGCCCGAACCCGAGCTCGAGACCGAGCCGGGGGACCGCACGGTCGTCGAGAAGGTCAAGGACGTCCTGACGGGTCGCGAGTCCGAGGTCCAGCAGCAGGCGGAGGAGCGGGCGCGCGGACGCGAGGACGAGGCGCGTCGCGCCGAGGAGGAGGCCAAGGCGACAGCCGAGGCCGAAGCGGCGCGCGCGGCACAGGCCGAGGAGTACGCGGGCACGCAGACCGAACTCGCCCAGCAGCGTCAGGCCGAGGCCGAGGCGGCCGAGAAGGCGCGCCAGGAAGCCGAGGCCAAGGCCCAGGTCGAGGCGGCTGCGGCGGCTGAGGCACGCCGGAAGGCGGACGAGCTCGAACTCGCACGGGCCGAGGCACTCGAGCGTGCGGAACAGGAGGCGCTCGAGGCCGCGGCGCTGAAGCGCAAGCTCGAGGAGGCCGAGAAGGCCCGGTTCGAGCTCGAGGAGCGGCTCAAGACGGAGGCCGAGCAGGCGACCAAGGCGATGGCGGAGGCCCAGGCCGCAGCCGCCAAGGCGACCGAGGAGGCCACGGCCGCCGCGCAGGCGGAGAACAAGGAACAGGCCGAGGCGGAGGCGGCACGGCTGCGTCAGCAGGCCGAGGCTGCCGAGAAGGCCCGACAGGAGGCCGAATCACGCCTCGCCCTGGAGCGTCAGGCGATCGCGGAGGCCAAGGCCAAGGCCGAAGCCGCTGAGCAGCAGCGCAAGGTGGCCGAGGAGAAGGCCAAGCGCGACGCCGAGGAGCTCGAACGGGCGCGCCGCGACGCGGAGGAGGCCGAGCAGGCCCGCCGTGAGGCCGAGGCCAAGGCCGCGAAGGAGGCCGAGGAGGCTGCCCGCACGAAGCGAGCCGCCGCGATGGTGGCGAAGTCCGCCTCGCAACCGCTCGCCCCGACGACGCCGGCCGAGACGAAGGAGCCAGCGCCGACCGCTGGCACGCCGACCGCCCCCACGACGCCGCAGGCCACGACACCCCAGACGCCGCAGGCGCAGAAGCCGGTCGCTCAGAAGCCGCAGAAGATCAAGCAGCAGCAGAAGAAGGCTCCCCCTAAGCCCAAAGAGGAGGAGCGCAAGTACGACCCGGGCGACCTGATCTGTGGCGAGTGCGGCGAGGGCAACAGCCCGGAGCGTAAGTTCTGCCGCAGGTGCGGCCACTCTCTCGCCGAAGCCGAGGTCGCCAAGACGCCCTGGTACAAGCGCCTGTTCAAGCGCAAGCCCAAGGCCTACGCCGCTGGAGAGCGCCGCAAAGGGGGCCGATCGTCGGGCGTCAAGGGTGCCGTACACGGGGGTAAGCGCGCCTACTGGGGCCTACGTCGCCTCCGGGGCGGCGTCTTCCGAGTGCTGCTCATCATGGCTGTCGTCGGCGGCGCGATCGGTGTCAGCGTCGGCCCGACGGGCGGTGACGTGCGCCGTTGGTTCAGCGATCGCGTGGACAGCGTCAAGTGCTACTTCAGCCAGCCCGACCCGCAGCAGGCGAGGGTCACCTCCTTCTCGTCCGAGACGCCCGAGCACCCCGCGCAGCACGCGTTCGACTTCGGAAGCAACACCTACTGGCAGGCGGAGGGCAGCACGGCGACGGCGACGGTCGATTTCGCGGGCCAGGTGCTCGACATCACCCACGTGCAGTTCCAGTCCGGGACCGCCGAGGGCGCGGTCGAGCTGGCGCGTCCGGCGGAGGTCGCCGTGACCTTCGTCACGCGTGATGACGGTGAGCTCGACGCCATCATCCTGGCCGGGCTCCCCAACATCTCCACCGGGCCGGAGCGACGCGCGGTCGAGGGTGCGACCAACGTCACCGGCGCGACGGTGCAGATCGTGGCGACGCACTCGGGCCTGGACAGCGAGGACGTCGCGATCCGCGAGGTGGAGTTCCTGGCGAAGAACTGCTGATGATCAGCCGGGCTCGATCCCCAGTTCGTTGAGGACGGCCCGGTACTGCTCCTTCAGCCTGGCCGCATCCGCTGCGTTGCCGGAGCGTTCGGCCGCGGCGATCGCGACCTTCCAGAGACGGTCGCGGTACCGGTCGACGGCCAGGCCCCGCTCCGCGGCGGTGCTGGCGGCCACGACGTCGCCGGCTCGTAGCTCGAGGTCGGCGAGTCGCTCGGCGGCGTCGGCCACGGCAACGGTGATGCGTTCACGTTCACGCACGACCCAGTCGGCGGGTCCCGCCTCGGGGAGCACCTCGTCGGTGTAGGCGTCCAGCACCTCACGCAGGGAAGCCGCGGCGGCCATGTGGTCGCCGTTGGCGTGCCGTGCTCGCTCGAGATGGCGCTCGAGTGCGTCGAGGTCGGTCCGGGCTCCTTCGAGCACGTACGCCTCACCGTGGCGCTCGATCGTGGGCGCGCCGGGGTGCGCCTCGAGCAGCTTGCGCAGGGCCGAGATCGCGACCTGCAGGCTGCGCGTGCCCTGTTTCACGCTGGAGCCCGGCCACAGCAGGTCGATGAGGGTCTCGCGGTGGATCGGCCGCCCCGCGTGGAGTGCGAGGACCATGAAGGCGGCGCGGGCACGCGGACGGACCTCGCCGAGGTCGACCTCGCCGGCATCCGCGGCGAGGCTGAGCCCGCCGAACAGCGTGACGTTCGGGTCCTCGGCGGTGCTGGGGGTGCCGGGAGCGTGGACGGGCGGGAGCGCGAGACGGGCGGGGTGCCACCCGAGGTCGTGGGCCAACGCCTTCGCCGCCTCGAGGTGGTCGGCGCGATGGTTGACGTCGGCCACGGCGAGCGCGAGGTGGGCTACGGCCTGCGCCCCAGCGGTGGCCGCGGTTCGCGCGAAGGTCGCCGCCGAACTCGCGTCGACGGTGGCGTCGGGACCATCCAGGAGCGCGTTCGCCAGCGCTGCACCGGCCCGGGCCCACGCCTCGAGCGTGCCCGCGCCCACCGACCTCGCCGCCGTGACCGCTGCCTCGAACGGCTCGGCATCGGGCCGATCGTGGACGAGCCCCCCGAAGCCCTCGAACAGGCCCGCCAGGCAGGTCCCCCAGGGATCGTCCACCTCGGTGGCGTCACTGCGCGTCCGCCGCGCCAGCGAGATGCCGTCGGGAGCCCAGAGCGCCAGTGCGGAACGTGTCACACGGGCGGCCCAGTCAACGCCGAGGGTCTCGAACGTTTCGGCGGCACGTCGGATGTCGTTCGCACCGTCTCCGGCCCCGTGACCCACCCACCCTGATAGTGCGGCGATCAGGTGAGCGCCGGCGATCAGCGCCGGCTCGGCGGTGGGGTCCTCGAGGATCTCGTCGGCGGCGTCGAAGGCGCGGTTCACGCTGCCCGCGAGCAGGTGGCTGATCCCAACCGCGACGACCGCGGCGAGTCCGGGTTTGCGGCTGGCGCGGATCGCCACACCCTCGGGGTCGCGCATCGTCGCCAAGCGCAGCAACCCGAACCAGTCCCGGAACACGACGGGGCCGGGGTCCAGCCACGTGGCGAGGCGGGTCCGCTCGCGACGGCACAGTTCGGCGTGACGCTCCGACGCCGATGTGCGCTCCGCGGCCCGGTAGGCCTCGATCGCGGTGCTCCAGCGACCGTTGGCGACGTGCCGGCGAGCCATGGCCATCTTCAGCCAGGGGTCGCCATCGAGCAGTGCTTGCGGCAGTCGGGCCAGCCACGCTCCCGATGTCTCGGCTAGCTCCTCGCCCCCACGGTCGAGCAGACGCGTTGCCGCGGTCCCGTCCTCGGCGCGGCTGTACGCGTGCAGGGCCTCCGGGATCGCGCCCGCCTTCTCGAGCAGCCGGCCCGCGAGCTGGTAACGAGCGCGGACCTCAGCCTCTCCGACCGCTGCCAGGAGCAGGTCCTCGAGGTGGCTGCGTAGCACCTCGTGGTAGCGCCATCCCGTCCCGTCCTCGAGCGGGATCGTGAACAGCGAGCGCTGCTCGAGGTCGGCGAGCATGTCGGCGGAGTCGTCCTCGCCACGCAGCGCGTCGCACGTCTCCGCGTCGAGACGCCCCAGGACGCAGGTCTCGATGAGGAAGTCGCCCAGCTCGTCGGGGATCCCCTTCAGCACGTTGTGGGCGAGGTACTCGTGGACGAGCTTGGACCGGGTGGACAGCTTCCCGACGACCTGACGACGGGAGGACAGCGACTTCCCCGTGGTCGCGAGGTGGAACAGCTGCAGACCCGCTGCCCAGCCCTCGGTCCGTCGCGTCAGGGCCGCGATGTCCTCGGGCGGCAGCGGCTCGGCGTAGAAGTCCCGGAACAGGTCCTCGGCCTCCCACGAGCGGAACCGCAGGTCGTCGGGACCCAGTTCGATCAGCTCGCCCGCCAGCCGCAGGCGTGACAGGTCGAAAGCGGGTGGTCGTCGTGCCGCCGTCAGGACCGTCACCCAGGCAGGCAGGTAGTCGAGAAGTCGGGAGAGGCTGGCTTCCGCTTGGGTCCCGATGATCTCGTGGAGGTCGTCGATGACCACCAGCAGCGGCTCTGTCCGGTCGATGCGGGCCAGGGTGTTCGCGGCTGACTCGACGCTCGACCAGTCGCCGCGAGCCGCTGGCTCGACCTCGGCGATGGCGTGGTGGAGGTGCTCGAGGACCTCGGCGGAGTCCGCCTCACCGCGCTCGGCCCGGTACCAGGCGATGTCGGAGCTTTGGGACTCGGCGATGTGCACGAGCAGCGTCGTCTTGCCGTACCCCGCGGGCGCGACGATGACCGCGAGACGAACACGGTGCAGATCGGTGAACGACTCGAGCAGCCGGGGACGCTGGAACGTGGGTACGCGCGGTACCCGGAGTTTGGCGACGACAACGGGTCGCCCCGACGTGGCTGTCTCGGAAGCCAACGACCCCCCTTCACGGTCGAGCTGTCGCTTCCCGGAGCCGCGTCCCCGCACGTCGGCGACCGGGCGACGCCGGCCCTTCCACGTGCCGCCGCCCCGGCGGCTCGTGCAGCCCGACTTGCCCGATGGGGAAGTGGGGTGACTGTCGTCGGTCGCGGGCCCGGTGTCAAGGGGAACGGTACATCCGCGCAGCGATCAGCGCTCCGAGCCTCCCAGGGCGTCCTGCCGGTCCCACCTGCCACCCAGGACCGGCGCCAGCCAGCTCGCGGCGGCGTCGACGTCGAGCCGGTGCTGAAGCCACGGGATGATCCCGACGAGCCGACCGCTGGCGAGACGGTCCAGCTGCGCCACGTTCGAGGCGGTCGCCGCATCTGGGTCGGGGGGGTAGCCCACGATCACGACGCCCGTCACGGTGAGATCCCGACGTTCTGCGGCCTCCAGGGTCAAGGCGGTGTGGTTCAGCGTCCCCAGCCCGGGCCGTACCGCCAGCAACAGCGGGAGGTCGAGCTCGGCGGCGATGTCGGCGATGGTCGCCCCGTCGGGCGCCAGCTCGACCAACAGGCCCCCGGCCCCCTCGACTACGACCTCGCCGCTGGCGAGCGCCTGACGCACCGAAGCGAGCAGCTCCTCCCGCGGCAGCGCCTCTCCGGCGAGCCGCAGCGCGACACCCGGCGCCAACGATGGTCCCACCATCGGCCCGACCACGGTCTCGACGCCGGTCAGCGCCGCGACATCGGCGGCGTCATCGTCGCCGTCCGCAGCGCCGGACTGGATCGGCTTGACGTAGCGGACGTGCGCCCCGGCATCCAGGCGCACCCGGCACAGGGCAGCCGACAGCACGGTCTTCCCGACGCCCGTGTCGGTACCGGTGACGACCCAGCCGGACACTCAGCCGACCGCCCCGAAGGCGGCGAGCGCGTGGTCGATGTCCTCGCCCGTGTGGATCGCCATGACGGTCGCTCGCACGCGCGCCGCCCCCTCGGGGACCGATGGTGGCCGGATCGCGACCGCCAGGACGTCGCGCTCAAGCAGGGCGTCCATCACCGCGAGGGCGTCACGGTTCGAGCCCACGATGACGGGGACGATGGCCGCCTCGACCGCCCCGACCTCCCAACCCTGCCGTCGCAGACCCTCGCCGAGCCGTTGAGCCAGGCGGAGGACCCGCGCCCGACGCTGTTCTTGCTGCGCCAGCGCGATCGCGCGGCGCGCCGCCGCCACCGAGGCGGCGGGCGGGGCGGTGTCGAACACGAACGGGCGCGAACGGTTGCGCAGCCACTCCGCAAGCCGCTCGTCGCACGCCACGAAGCCGCCGACGCTGCCCAGGGCCTTCGACAACGTCCCGACGGTGGCGTGGACCCGGCCTTCGCATCCCGTGGCCGCGACCGTGCCCCTCCCGTCCGGACCCACCACACCGGTGCCGTGCGCATCGTCGACGACCACCGCCGCCCCGTGGCGCTCGGCGGCGGCGCACAGAGCCGGCAGCGGCGCGATATCGCCGTCCATGCTGAACACGCCATCGGTGACGAGCACGCGGCGCCCCGTGGCATCCGCGAGCAGCTTGTCGGCCTGCTCGACATCACCGTGCCGGTAGATCCGGATGCCGGCACCGGACAGCCGGCAGGCGTCGACGATGGACGCGTGGTTCAGCTCGTCGGACACGACCGTGTCGCCCCGGCCGACGAGGGCAGTCAGGACGCCGAGGTTCGCCAGGTACCCGGAGGAGAACACCACGGCGGCCTCCGAGCCCTTCCACCTGGCCAGCTCGGTCTCCAGCTCGGCATGGAGCGTCTGCCCGCCGGTGACGAGCCGCGATGCCCCGGTCCCGCTGCCGTACCGGTGGAGCGCCGATGTGGCTGCCGCGACGACCTCGGGGTGTGTGGCCAGCCCGAGGTAGTTGTTGCTGCACAGATGCAGCAGTCGACGCGGACCGTCCGGGGTGTGGACGTCGATCCAGGGTTCCGGTCCCGATGCCAGGTGACGCAGCTCGCGTCGCTGGTCGGCGTCATCGATCGCCTGCAGAGCATCCGGCAGCCAGCCGAGGGCGTCACCGGTCACGACTACGCCCCGCCGGTCGCGACCACATCGCGGGTCACCCGGTCGGTGACCTCCACGACGGCATCGGCGAGGAGCAGCAGATCGCCCTCGGTCATCGCCGGGGCGGGCATCAGCACGAGGACGTCCCCGAGTGGACGCAGGATGATCGCTTCGTCCCGTAGCGCCTCGCACACGCGCTGGCCCACGACCCACTCCGGCGGGAAAGGCTCGCGTGTCGCGCGGTCGAGGACGAGCTCGATGCCGCACATCAGCCCGCGCTGGCGGACGTCGCCGACGTGCTCGAGCTCCGCGACGGGAGCGATCGCCTGGCGTAACACCTCCGCCTTGTGCCGGACCGTGGCCGGCAGATCCTCGTCGACGAACAACCGCAGGTTGGCGATCGCGACAGCGGCGGCGAGCGGGTTCCCGGAGTAGGAGTGGCCGTGGTAGAGGGTGCGTCCCTCGGCTGGGCCTCCGAGGAACGCCTCGTACACCTCCTCGGTCGCCAGCGTCGCGCTCATGGGTAGGTAGCCGCCGGTCAGTCCCTTGCCGACCACCATCAGGTCGGCGCGGACGCCGTCGAGGTCGGACGCGAACGTGGCTCCGGTGCGTCCGAAGCCCGTCGCCACCTCGTCGACGATGAGGAGCACGCCGTGACGGTCGCAGATCTCGCGGAGGCGCCGCAGGTGACCGTCCGGCGCGGTGATCATCCCCGCTGCTCCCTGCACCAGAGGCTCGGTGATGACGGCCGCCACGCGGTTCCCATCCGCGGCCAGGACCCCCTCCAGCGCGTCCGCGCAGGCGAGCTCGCAGCCCGGGTACTCGAGACCCAGGGGGCAGCGGTAGCAGTAGGGAGAGGGGATGCGACGGGTCTCGAACAGCAGCTCCCGGTACAGCTCGTGGAACGCGTCCATGCCGCCGACCGAGACGGCGCCGAGGGTGTCCCCGTGGTAGGCGTTGTCGAGGCAGACGAACAGGTCCCTTCCCTCGTCGCCACGGTGGCGCCAGTAGGCGTACGCCATCTTGAGGGCCACCTCGATGGCAGCCGCCCCGTTCTCGCTGAAGAACACGCGGGACAGGCCGGTCGGCGCCAGGGCCACGAGCTGTTCTGCGAGCTCGACGGCCGGAGGGTTGGTCAGTCCCAGGAACGTGGCGTGCGGCACCAGGTCGGCCTGGGTGTGCAGCGCGGCGAGCAGCTCGGGGCGGTCGTGGCCCCACAGGTTCACCCACAGCGACGAGTTGCCGTCGAGGTAGCGCTCACCGTCCGTGGTTACGAGCCAGCACCCCTCTCCCCGCTCGATCACCAGGGGGGTCCGCTTGACCCACTCCTGCTGCTGGGTGAACGGGTGCCAGACGTGCTCGTGGTCGGCGTCCACGAGGCGGCGCGTACGTGGATCCATGTCGGCCACGGTAGTCGCCGACCGTCCTTTGGCGACGCCGCATCCGCGTCGTCGATAGGGGCCTCGTTGTCGACGACCCCGCAGCCGGCTGGGCATCGGCCGTGGCGCTGTGGAAGGCTGCGTCCCTCTGAGGCGGGAGAGATCGTGGCCGGAGCCGGAACTGCACCCCCTGACGACCCCGCGGGCGTTGACCGCGACGGTGTCACCGCGTGGTTCCGCGATCACGTCGACGATCTCGCGCCACCATTGCGTTTCGACATCATCGCCGGAGGCCGATCGAACCTGACCTTCGACGTCCACGACGCCGACGGTCGCCGGTGGGTGTTGCGGCGTCCGCCGCTGCACGGGGTGTTGCCGTCGGCCCACGACATGGGGCGCGAGCACCGCATCATCTCGGCCCTCGCCACCACCGACGTGCCGGTGCCTCCCACGGTGGGGTTCTGTGCCGACCCCGACGTGACCGGCGCACCCTTCTACGTGATGGAGCACGTGGACGGGGCGATCCTGCGCGGCGCTGAGGTGGCGGAGGAAGCGCTCGACCCCGCGGGGCGTCGACGTGCGGGCGAGGACCTGGTCGACGTGCTGGTGCGGCTGCACTCCGTCGATCCGGACGCGGTCGGCCTCGGTGACCTCGCCAAGAAGGAGGACTACATCGCCCGCCAGCTCCACCGCTGGTTCGGCCAGTACGAGAAGGGCGGCACGCGTGAGCTGCCGCTCATCGAGGACGTTCACGACCGGCTCGCCAAGGCGATCCCGGCCCAGGGCCCAGCGGCGATCGTCCACGGGGACTACCGCCTCGACAACCTCATCCTCTCACCGGAAGGTGAGGTCCGGGCCGTACTGGACTGGGAGCTGTGCACGCTCGGTGACCCCCTCGCCGACGTGGGCCTCCTGATGGTGTACTGGGCCGAGCCCGGCGACGAGAGCATCCCGCTGCTCGACGCCCCGACGGTCGTGGACGGCTTCCTCGGTCGTGTCGAAGTCGCACAACGCTACGCCGAGCGGTCGAGGCGCGACCTGGCCGAGCTCGACTACTACGTGGCCTTCGCGTACTGGAAGCTCGCGCTGATCCTGGAGGGGGTCTACACACGCTTCGCCGCCGGCGCCTACGGCGACCACGAGGACGAGGGCGTCAAGCAGTTCGCCGAAGTCGTCCTCAGGCTCGGTGAGCGAGCCGACGAGGCGCTGCGACGGGTGGGCCGGTGACCGCCTCGCACGGCCTCATCGTCGACTTCGGTGGGGTGTTGACCACGTCGATCGGCGACGCGATCCGGGCGTTCGAGCGGGCCGAGGACCTGCCCCAGGGGGCGGCGTTCACCGTGCTGGCCGATGGCTACTCCGACACCGACGCCGATCACCCGATCGCGGGACTGGAGACGGGGACGCTGCCGCAGACGGACTTCGAACTCGCTCTGGCCGCGCAGTTCGCTGCGCACGGCCACGACGTCGACGCGGATGGTCTGGTGGGCAGGCTCCTCGGCTCCCTGACCTTCGACGAGGCGGCGTGGTCGGTCGTGGCTGCGGCACGGTCCGCCGGCGTGCGGACGGCGCTGCTGTCCAACAGCTGGGGAGATGCCACCACCTACCCTGCGGAGCGGCTCGAGGAGACCTTCGACGTCGTGGTCATCTCGGCTGAGGTCGGCATGCGCAAGCCCGACGCGGCCATCTTCGAGCTCACGGCCGAGCGTCTCGGTGTGGCGGTCGAACGCTGCGCCTTCGTGGACGACCACGACGGCAACGTCCGTGCTGCCGAGGCGTTGGGCATGTTCGGCGTCCACCACCGCGACGCGAGCACGACCGCCGAGGCCCTGAGCCGCTTCCTCGGTGTCGACCTCACCGCGGTCGTGGACGCTGCGCCGTCCACGCCGCCGGGTCGCTGACCGGCAGGCCATCGAGCTCGCGCGTCTCGGGCGTGCGCTCCTTGATGATCCACCCGATCACCGCTGCCACGAACACCAGGATCCCACCCCACCAGTAGGCGCGGTCGAAGGACGTTCGATCGGCGATGGTGGCGAGCAGCAGCGAGCCGAGCCCTTCCCCCGCGATGCCGATGGCAAGCATGGTCCCGCTGATCTGGGCCATCCGCTCGGCAGGCGCGACCTGGACGAAGGTCACCTGTGGCCCGATGATCCAGGCGACGCCCGACCCGACGGCGATGTTGGCCAGCGCCAGGGTCGGGGCGTTCGGGGCGAGGGCGGCCAGGCCCAGCGCGATCCCGAGCCAGATGAAGTGGATCAGCTGCAGAGACGGTCGCGTCACCGAGCTCAGCCGCCCCACGACGAGCATGGTCAGCGCCGTGCCTGCCGGGCCCGCGGCGAGGACGAGCGGGGTCCAGCCTGGGTCGGAGGCCGTGGCCGGGGCGGCGAGCACCTCCGGAAGCGCACCGACCGCGGCCGTGACCCAGACCAGCGGCGCGAGCAGCCGCAGCACGGGATGCTGGAAGATCGCGCGTAGTCCGGCCGTGGGGGGTGGTCGACGGGCGCGGGGCGTCGGGGCGGGGAAGGGGATGCTCGCCACGATGAGCGCGGCGATGCCGAACGAGATCGCATCGCCTACCAGCGACGGGCCCGCCCCGATCGTGACCGCGATCGTGGCGCCAGCGAGGTAGCCGATGACCTGGCTGACCTGCTCGCTGACGTTCATCAGGGCCAGCGTGGGTCCACGCAGTTCGGTCGGCACGCCCTCCGCGAGTGCGCCCGCCCGGACCGCGACGGTGGCGGCGCGGACCGCCCCGAGCAGCGCTGCAGCGACGAACACGATCGCCAAGCCGTCGTCGAACAGGGGCAGGACGATGAGCCCCGCGCCGATCGTGTGCAGCGTCACGAGAGCGGTGCGTCGCGGGATCTGGTCGAGCCAGCCACCGGCCAGGCCCCCCGACAGCAGCGCCGGCAGCGCGGTCACCGCGAACAGTCCTGCGGGGCCGAGGATCCGGCCGCCGCTGCGATCGAAGGCCAGGATCAGCAGCGCTCCCTGGCCGACGTAGTCGCCGACGACCGAGGCGGTGGCGGCGACCCACAGCCTCACGGCGGCCGGGTGACGGAGGGCAGCGCGGTAGCCCGGCCGAGCATCTGCCGCCACTGCTTCGGACTCCCGTCGGCGCCGCTCGGCAGGATGCCATCCGCACGCGCGCTACCGTGGGTGCATGGACAGAACCGATATAGCTGAAGAACGCCTCGCCCTCTTCCTCGATTTCGAGAACGTGGCGATCGGGGCGCGCGACGTGGGCGTGAAGTTCGAGATGGAGCCCCTCCTCGACGCGCTGGCCGATCGCGGCAAGCTCCTCGTTCGCCGCGCGTACGCCGACTGGAACCTGTTCCGCGACTACCGCCGCGATCTCGTCGACGCCCACGTCGAGATGATCGAGATCCCCCAGCGTGACGACTCCGTCCGCAAGAACGCGGCCGACATCAAGATGGCGGTCGACGCGATGGAGCTGGCGCTGCGGGGCGACCTCGTCTCGAGCTTCGTCATCGTCTCCGGCGACAGCGACTTCACCCCGCTCGTCAGCAAGCTGCGGGAGCTCAACCGGCGGGTCATCGGCGTCGGCCTCCGCGGTTCGACGTCGGCGCTGCTCCCGCCGGCCTGCGACGAGTTCATCTTCTACGACCGCCTCGAGTCGGTGCAGAGCCGGCGCCAGGCAGCCCGGCGCAGCGACAAGCCCCAGCGACAGGCCAAGGCACCGTCCAAGGAGAAGTCGAAGAAGAGCGGCTCGCGCCAGGACCTCGAGGCGCTCGGCCGACTGGTCGTGCGCACGCTCTCCGGCCTCCAGCAGTCGACCACCGGCCCGGTCCTGGGGTCCAACCTCAAGCGCGCGCTGCTGCGCAAGGACCCCACCTTCAACGAGGCCGACTACGGCTTCCGCGCCTTCAGCGAGCTGCTGCGCCACCTCGAGGCCGAGAAGCACATCGCGCTCCAGGAGGGCAGTGCTCCCGGCGATCCCGAGGTGCACTTCGCCGAGGGCGGGGCGGGGGAGGAGCAGGCGTTCAAGTTGCTCCGCGAGACCGTTCTGGACCTCGCCGGCAAGCTCGGCGGTGACCCGCCCCTGTCCGGCCTCAAGGACCAGCTCCGCAAGCGCGACGAGAGCTTCAGCGAGAAGGACCTCGGCTACTCCGGCTTCCTGCAGTTCTGCAAGGCCGCTAGCGCCAAGGGCTTCATCGAGCTCGAGTGGGACGAGCAGGACGAGGAGTACTACCTGTTCGTCCCCGAGGAGAAGTAGGCCCTAGCGGGCTCCTGCTGAGGCGGTTCGACGAACGGTCCCGGCCGTGGATGGCCGGGTGGTCACCGGCGGAATCTCGGCGCCGACCGGCCGTGGCGGGACCCTTCCCCCGCCCCCGCGCCGCTGGCAGAGTGCCTCCACCCCTACGGGAGAGGATGCCACGATGCCCAGCCGCTGGATCTCGGCACACGACCTGTTCAAGAGCCTCGAGGAAGAGGCTGCGGAGTGGCAGTTCGAGCGTGACTTCGGCCACCAGTCCGCGTCGCTGACCACGACCACGTCGATGGACCTGCAAGCCATCCAGGAGATGGCTGCCCGCGCCGACTTCGACGACCCCTCGGTCTGAAACCGCCTCGAACCAACGTAGACATGACTGTGAGCCCCACCGCGGTGGGGCTCACGGGCTTGGGGGTCTGGCGCCCGGTTCCTGACGGGCGCGGGGTCGCTTGAGGCGTCGGGTCGCGGGCGGGATGGCGATGGTCATCCCGGTGCGCTCGTGGATCCAGTACCGGTTGCCGTCCGATTGCATCGGAGACAGCTTCCAACCCCGCCGGTCCTTGCGGGTGTGCCCTGACCGGTCGAGAGGTCCGAGGTTGTCCAGGTCCGTGCTCCCGGCGGGGCGTTGTTCGCCGCCGGGCCCCCAGGGGATGGCGTGATCGAGATCGCACTGACGCGCGGACCGGCGGCAGTTGGGCTCCAGGCACTCGGGGTGCAGCGCGAGGGAGGCCTCGCGGAGCCACCCCGGCGGGACGCGGGTCTTGCGGCCGACGCCGACGGCGCGGCCGGTGTCCTCGGTCACGATCAGCCGCAGCGCGGCCCCGCCCTCGTCGATCAGTTTGCGCAGCGCGGCGTTGGTGATGCGGATCCGCCCACCGGTCAGCGTCGTGAGCAGCTCACCGGGGCCGTGGGTCAGCCCGATGAGGTCGTCGAGCGTGGTGGTGGCGAGAACCAGCGGCTGTGCCGACTTGACCTTGCAGGCGCCAGCGCCACCGTCGCCACCGAGTTCACCGGGCCCACCGTCGCTGTCGCCACCACCGTCGTCACCGCCGTCGTCACCGCCGTCGCCGTCGCGGTTGTGGTCGTCGTGGTCGTCGCGGTCGTCGCCGTTGTCGAAGGGGTCATCGTCGTGATCGTCGTCGCCGCAGCCGCTGTGGCCGTCCAGGGACTCGCGGAAGATGTCCACCAGCGCATCGCCACGGGAGCGGGTGATGGTGTCGCGGTTGCCGGCACGGGCGGTGGGGTCGGGCTCGTTGGCGGGGTCGGCTTCGAGCCCGTCGGGGCGGCGCATCCTGCTGGCGAAGGCCTGATCCGCGATGGCGAAGCCCAGCGCATCCAGGTCGGCGTACAGCTTCCCGCCGCTGCCGTCCAGCCGTGGCTGCATGTCGGCGCGGTTGCCCTCAGGCTCGGGCTCGGCGTCGGTGGTCTCCAGGCGCGAGTCCTGGATCGCCAGCGCGAACAGCTCGACCCGCCAGGTGATCTCGTCGGGCTCCTCGTTGCGGACGCTGGCCAGGTCGTCGGTCAGCGCGGTATCCAGCTCGCCCCGTTCGGCCCTACGCAGCTTGGCGGCAGCACACACGATCGCGCGGGTCTGGCTCCATGACAGCTGCCCCGACCGGAACGCGGTGAACGTGGCGGGCATGTCCACCAGGGTGGTGGCGGCCTTGACCAGCATGCGCCGGTCCGCGCGGGTCGCGTGGCCGAGCTGGCTCAGCCACAGCTCCAACGGCACCCCCGTCGCGGCCGGATCGGCCTAGACGTCGCTGACGGCCCTTCCCGGAAACCCTCGCATCCGGTGGTTTCCGTTGCACTTCGGAAACCACCGGATGCGCTGGTTTCCCGAGACAGCCAACGCAACCGCTGCGAGCGCGACCGGGACCACGAAGGGCTCCTCGTCGCGGCCAGGACCGTCGGGACGGGCGTTCGAACTCATGCACCGAACGTATCGTCGCCCTGTGACACGTCAAGGGTCAACTCGATGAGATGTGAAGACCCGTGGACAACCTCGTCGCCGGCCAGCCGTCGTGTCCACGGGACTACGCGGATACGTGGCTGGCGTTGCATGCGAGCAGTAGCGTCCGCGGGACGCACCGGTGCGGGGAGTCGACGTGGGTGCTCGACAGGTGGTGCGGGCGTACTACGTGCTCTCGGGCTTGTACACGCTCGCGGCGTCCCTGATCTGGGGCGTCAACACGCTCTTCCTGCTCGATGCAGGTCTGTCGATCGGTGAGGTGTTCGTGGCCAACGCGGTGTTCTCGGCCGGGATGGTCCTGTTCGAGATCCCCACCGGCGTCGTGGCGGACACGCTGGGTCGGCGAGTGTCGTACCTGTTCAGCGTCACGGTCCTGGCGGCGACGACCGGCCTGTACCTGCTGGTGTGGTCCATGGAGGGCGGCGTCGTCGCCTTCTCGATCGTGTCGCTGTTCATGGGTCTCGGCTTCACGTTCTTCAGCGGGGCGCTCGAAGCGTGGATGGTGGATGCGCTGAACCACGCGGGAGGAGGCGACCTCGACCAGGTGTTCGCTCGGGCCCAGCAGGTCACCGGCGGGGCGATGCTCGTCGGCACCGTCGGTGGTGGGTTCCTCGGCCAGGTCAGCCTGGGGCTGCCGTTCGGGTTGCGGATGGTCCTGCTGCTGGGGCTCATCGGCATCGCGACGCCGCTGATGGTCGAGCAGGGCTTCACGCCCCGACCGCTCACGCGTCGGGCCTTCCCCCGCGAGATGGTCGAGCAGGCACGGGTCGCCCTCGGTGCCGGCTGGGCGCAGCCGGGCCTGCGAGCGTTGATCCTGACCTCGGCGGTGGGCGGCGGCCTGATGTTCTGGGCCTTCTACGCCGCGCAGCCGTACTTCCTGCTGCTGCTCGAGCGCGATGCAGTGTGGATCGTGGGCGTCCTCACCGCGGCTCTGTCCGTGGCGATGATGGGTGGGAACCAGCTCGTGAAGTGGCTGTCGAAGCGTTGCCAACGGCGTACGACGCTGCTTCTAGGGGCGGCCGCGGTCATCGCCGCCGCCACCACGGTCATGGGCGCGACCGATCACTTCGCGGTGGCGGCCGTTGCCTTCCTGGTCCTCGGTGCGGCGTTCGGTGTGACCCAGCCGGTCCACAGCGCGTACGTGCACACGGTCACCTCCAGCGAACACCGGGCCACGGTCGTCAGCTTCGACTCGATGGTCGGTTCGACGGGGAGCGTCGGGGGCCAGCTCGGCCTGGGCTGGGTGGCCGAGGCGCGTTCCCTCGCGGTCGGTTACATGGTTGCCGGGATCGCGTCGCTCCTCGCTCTACCGCTGCTCCTCCGCGTGCGCGCGGTGGGAGGCGCGGGGGACCGGATCGTCGGCCGCGACACGAGCGACGCATCGTGCGCCGCAGAGGGGCTGCCGGCGATCGCGCAGATCGAGCCGCAACACCCCGAGGTGGTCGAGACCATCGCCGGAGGCGGGAGGTCGTCAACCGACGGGTGAGGTTGGCGGCTGCGGCGTGGCGGCGGGTTCGGCTCGGCCGATCGGCAGGACCACCCTGAAGGTCGTGCGCCCCGGCTCGCTCGAGACGTCCAACTCGCCCCGGTGCTCCAGGACCACGATGCGGTGGCTGATCTGTAGGCCCAGCCCCGTTCCCTCGCCGACCGGCTTGGTCGTGTAGAACGCGTCGAAGATGCGGCTCGCCACCTCGGGCGACATGCCAGGTCCGTTGTCCCTGACCTCGACCACGACGTCCTCGCCTTGTCGATGCACGCGGAGTGTGAGCGTCGGGTCCTCGACACCGGCCTCCCGCATGGCGTAGCAGGCGTTGTCGATCAGGTTCGTCCACACCTGGTTGAGCTCGCTGGCGAACGCCGTGATGCTGGGCAGGTCCGGTTCGTACTCCCTCACCACGCGGACGTGCTTGACCTCGTGCGCGAGCATGGCGAGCGTGTCCTCGATCCCGCGGGTGACGTCGACCTCCTGGACCGGCGCCTGATCGAGGTGGCTGTGTGAGCGCAGTCCACCGACGAGCGTGGAGATGCGTCCCGCAGCGTCCGCCAGCGCCAGGGCGAGCGTGGTGAGGCGCAGCGTGACGACGAGGAACTCCAGCGCGTCCGCGGCGGCGTCCGGCTCGGCGGCGTCGAGCAGGGTGTGCAGCCGATCGGGTCCGGCGCCTGCATCGATCAGCGCCCCGACCCGATCGCCATCGCTCGGCAGTCCACGCGCATCGAGCCAGTCCGCGAGTGCGTCCTCGGCATCGCTGCGATCGAGTGCGCTCGGCGGTGTCGACGGGTCGGCCGCGAGTTCCCGAGCGAGCGCCACCGCACGACGCCGAGCTGCCGCGTCCGGGACCGGCTCGGTGGCGACCGCGAGGAGCGCTTCCATCGCCTCGGCGAGGCGGTCGGCGCCCCGGCGTACGGCCGCGGCCGGGTTGTTGAGCTCGTGGGCGACACCGGCGGTGAGCGTGCCGATCTGGGCCATCCGCTCGATGTGGCGCAGTCGGTCGTGGTTCTCCCGCTCGCGTTGGAGCAGCGTCTCGAAGATCGCTCGCGACGCTCCCGGGCTCGAGGCGAGCAGCTCGTCGAGAGCACGCTTGGGGATGGCCAGCAGATCGGTCGCGGACTCGGCCCGAGCGGTCGCGCTCCGAGACCGCTCCTCGAGCAACGCCATCTCGCCGATGACGTCGTTGACGCCGCGACGGGCCAGGATGACCTGTCGCGGCCCGGTCTCCTTCAGGATCTCGAGGCCGCCGCTGACGATCACGTAGGCGCGATCGCCAGCCTCCCCTTCCCGAAACAGCACCTCGCCTGGACCGAGGTGCACGTCCTCGACGCCCCGACAGATGCGTTCGAGGTCGTCGTCGTCGAGGCCGGCGAAGATGGGCACTCGCTTGAGGCGCTCGTCGGCAGCCATCTCAGACGGTCTCCAGGTAGCGATGCACGAACGAGACGCAGATAGCGCCCTGGCCGACGGCCGAGGCGACCCGTCGGACCGCCCCGTCGCGGACGTCGCCCGCCGCGAAGATGCCCGGGACGCTGGTCTCGAGTAGGTACGGATCGCGATCGAGCGGCCAGCCCTTCGGGCGGGAACCCTCGCGCATCAGGTCGGGGCCGGTCGGGATGAAGCCACGGTCGTTGGTCTCGACGAGGCCGGCGAGGAAGTCCGTGTGCGGGACGGCACCGACGAAGATGAAGAGCCCAGCCGCCTCCTCGCCCCAGCTACGGTCGCTCGCGCCGTCACGGAGGGTGATGCGTTCCAGGTGGTCGCCACCGTCCACCGCGGCGACCCCGGTGGAGGTGAGCACGCGGATGTTGGGCGTGGCCTCGACCTGGTCGACCAGGTACTGCGACATCTTGTCGCGGAGCGAGCCGCCACGTACCACGAGCGTGACCTCCGCGGCGTGGCGCGAGAACAGCATCGCGGCCTGTCCCGCGGAGTTGGCACCGCCCACCACGAAGACCTTCTCGCCCTCGTAGGACCGCGCCTCCGACCGGCTCACGCCGTAGTACACGCCCGCCCCGGTGAACCGTTCGTACCCCGGAACGTCGAGGCGGCGCACCTTCATCCCCGACGCGATGAGCGCCGCGTGGCAGGCCACCTCGGAACCATCGGACAGGGTCAGTACGCGCGTCGTCCCCTCGACGCGTATCCCCGTCACTTCGGCCGCCGTCAGGATCTCGGCACCGAAACGTTCCGCCTGTGCGGTCGCGCGTCGGGCGAGGTCGGCGCCACTCACGCCACTGGGGAAGCCGAGGTAGTTCTCGATGAGCGAGGTGGTGCCAGCCTGACCTCCGGTTGCCTGGCGTTCGATCACGGCGACACGTAGACCCTCGGATGCCCCGTAGACGGCGGCTGCGAGACCGGCCGGCCCGGCGCCGACGACGACGAGATCGTAGAACGGGGCGCTGGCGGTCACGCGCAGTCCGACGCGCTCGGCGAGGACGCGCGGGTCGGGCCGCACCGCCACGGACCCGTCGGCGAAGAACACGAGCGGGAGCAGCGCTTCCTCCTCGTCCGCTGCCGCTAGCAGCGCCCGCGCTTCGGGATCGCGCTCGACGTCGAGGAACCGGTAGGGGAGGCGGTTGCGGGCGAGCCAGTCCTTGACGTCGTGCGTCGCGGCATCCCAGCGGGCGCCCACCACACGGATCCCGTCGAAGGGGGCGGGGCGGTTGGCCGCCCAGTCGTCGATCAGGTCGTCGATGACCGGGTAGAGGTTGTCCTCCGGGGGATGCCACGGCTTGAGGATGTAGTGGTCGAGACCGATCTCGTTGATCGAGGTGATCGCGGCCTGCGTGTCCGCGTACGCGGTCAGCAGGATCTTGCGTGCCTCGGGGAAGTAGGGCGCCGCGGCGAGCAGGAAGTCGGTTCCCTGCATCCCGGGCATCTTCTGGTCGACGACGAACAGGGCGACGTCCTCACCCCGACGCGTCAGCTCCTCGACGGCCTCGAGCGCGGTCTCGCCCGATCCGGCGGCCACGATGCGGTAGCCGTCGGCGTAGCGTGACCGCAGATCGGCACGGACGGCGGCGAGGACAGGGGCGTCGTCATCGACCGCGATGATCGTGGGCTTGCCCATGCCCGCCCCCCGGCTGACGCCTCACCGTGTCGACGTGGCGATCTCGTCGATGAGCCCGTAGTCGAGCGCCTCCTGCGCCGTCATCCAGAAGTCACGGTCGGTGTCCTCGGCCACCTGCTCGACCGTCTTGCCGGTGCGCTCCGCGAGGATCTCGTTGAGGCGCTCGCGCAGGTAGACGATGTTCCTGGCCTGGATCTCGATATCGCGGGCGGTACCCCGCGCCCCGCCGAGCGGCTGGTGGATCATGATGCGCGCGTTCTCGCTGGCGGTGCGGGTGCCGGTCCCGGCAGCCAGGATCACAGCCGCCGCGGACGCCGCCATGCCGATGCAGCGCGTGTTCACCTTCGCCTTCAGCATCTGCATCGTGTCGAAGAGGGCGAACAGCCCGCTGATGATGCCGCCGGGGGAGTTCACGTAGAGGGTGATGTCCTCCTCGCCATCGGCGTCGAGTGCGAGCATCTCGGCGACCAGCGCGTCCGCGGTCGTGTCCTCGAGGGGGCCTTTCAGGAACAGGATGCGCTCCTCGAACAGCTTCGCGAACGCCTTGCTCTGGACTCCATCGAGCAGATCGTTGAGCTCGGACACGTCACGCTCCGGGTCGTGGTCTGGGACCGGAGCGAGATGGTACTCATCTTCGCGACGGCGCATCCGCGGCCCGTTGACGGGAGCGCTCATCCCAGGATCGGGGACCAGCGCTCCCTTCACGGGGGGCGGGGTCAGTCGCTCTCTACCACGCGGGTGTTGCCGGCGGCGGGAACGAACTCGGTTGTGTGACCGTCGTCCCAGCGGATCTCGACGCGGAGCGGGTCCTCCTCGAGTACGCGCTCGACGACGCCATACCGGTTCGGTTGCCCGACCTTGTTCGACGGGACCTCGATCGTGTCGCCCTGTCGGACCATCACCTCAGCGGACCTCCTCCTCGATGGAACGCGACACCTACGAACGTACGCCTGAGCGGCCGCCGCGTCATCCCCGGGCCCCGCCCTTCTACAGCAGCTCGGGTCGGTCGCGTTCCTCGGACATGCCGATGGGGCCGTCGGTGATGCCGTGGAAGAACTGTTGCACCGGCGCGTACCAGCTGCCGAACATGTCGTCCACGGTCCCGAACGCCACGAGGTTGCGACGGAACAGCAGACCGACGTAGTCGGCCACTTGCTGCGCCGAGGGAATGTGGTGGGTCACGATGACGATCGTCGCCCCGGTGTTGTCCTTGATGTCGCGTGCGAGGTCGTTGAGGTAGGCGACACGGACCGGATCGAGGCCCGAGTCGGGTTCGTCGAACAGCAGGATCTCGGGTTCCATGACCAGCGCTCGGGCGAGGCCCACGCGCTTGCGCATACCGCCCGAGATCTCGTCGGGCATCTTGTCGGCAGCGCCTTCGAGGCCCACGAGCTCGAGCTTCTCGAACACGATCTCCTTGATCTCCTTCTCGCTCTTGTGGGTGTGCTCGCGCAGCGGGAAGGCGGTGTTGTCGTAGACCGTCATCGATCCGAACAGCGCCCCGTCCTGGAACAGCACCCCGAACTTCTTGCGGACCTCGAGCAGCCGCTTCTTCTTCAGCGACGGGATGTTGTCCTCGCCGACCCAGATCTCGCCGCTATCGGGCTTGAGCAGGCCGATCAGGTTGCGCAGGAACACCGACTTCCCGGTGCCCGACGGCCCGAGGATGGTCGTGATGTGGTTGCGCGGGAAATCGATCGAGATGTCCTCGAGCACGGTGTTGCGCCCGAACGATTTGGTGATGTTGCGGACCCGGATCACGGGGTCGGTGACGACCGTGTTGCCGGGGAACACCGGATCCTGGGTCTTCTCGTAGCCGTGGGGTGGCGTGTGCAGCACCGCTCCGCCGAAGCCGATGCCAGCGCCTTCGGGCTGGAAGTGCTCGACGTCGAGCTCGGTCTTCTCGATCGTCGCCGTCGGTTCGGACTTCTTCCTCGCCATCACGTCACCTCGTCGTGTTGACCAGCAGCAGGTCGGTTGGTAGTGCGTGCGTCACCGAGTTCGCGATCGAGCCCAGCAGTCGGGAAGGTCCGCTCATGCCCTTGTTCCCGAGCACGAGCAGATCGAAGCCTCGAGCACCTTCGAGGAGGGCATCGACGATCGACTCGCCGACGACGACCTCGCGACCGACCTCCCACTCGAGTTCGCCGGCGACGCGGTCGAGTACGGCGGCACCGCTCGCCTCATCCTTCGCCGCCGTCAGCAGCACCGGCTCTGCCCCGAGCGCCAGGGTGAACTCGAGGCCGTGCGCCACGGCGAGCGCCGCGGTGTCGGATCCGTCCGTGGCCAGCGCGATGCGATCCCACGAGTAGCCGTCCGTGCAGTCCGATGTGTGGACGAGCAGGACATCCCGGAGTGCGTGGTGGGTGACCTGGTGGGGGATGTTGCCGAGCAGCCGCTCGGTGCGATCGGTCAGGCCGGCGGTCCCGACGACGATCAGGGTGTCGGGCTTGCGCTCCGACAGCTCGAGCAACGCCTCGGCCGGGTGACCCTCGGGGGTCGCGGGGCGTGCGTCGGGGACACCCGCGGACCGTGCGCGCGTCGCGGCGTCGTTGGCGGTCCGCTCCGCCCAGCGCACCTCGTGCGCCGCGGGACTGCCACCGGGGTACTCCACCGCCTCGGACGGCGGCGGGGCGTCGGGCAGGTGGCGGTACCACGCGGTGGCCACCGTGAGCGTCGCTCCGAGCGAACGCGCCAGCGTGACGGCCGCCTCGACCGCGCACGAGGCGGTGGGGGAACCGTCCGTCCCGACGAGGACGTGGCTGTAGCCGCTCAACTGCCGCCTCCTTCCTCGCCGTCGCCGCTGGCGTCACCGAGGACGGCCACCGCGTCGTCGTAGACGGCGGTCTCGAAGCGCGCGACGCGCCAGGTCCCGTCCTCACGGAGCAACTCCAGCCGGATCTGCTGCCGGATGGTGCTGGGCGGAGCGTCGCTGGTGTCCGACACCTGCATCTGCGCTTCAGCGAACGCCACCGCCGTCTCGCCGTCCACCTGGACCGCGATGCTGTCGATCGTCCCCTCGCTGCGGGCCTGGAGCGCGACGAGCTGGGGGATGTCCGGTCCGGAGAAGAACGTCTCGAGCTCCTCGAGCAGCTGTCCGGTTCCCAGCGACTCGATGCGTTCCCGGGTGGCGTCGAGTCCGCCCGTTGCGTCCCACGTGGTCAAGGCGTCCACGAACGTCCCGGCGACCTCCAACGCATCCTGGCGGCTCGCGTCGGCTTCCGCAGCGCTGCGCCACTCGATCGTGCTGAAGGCGGCGACGATCACGGCGACGAGCGCGATCGCCCACGGCACCAGAAGCGCCATCCGGCCCCGACCGGAACCCCCCGGCGAGCGCGGCTCCACCGCGGTGGCGTCGTCGGTCACGGCGCTCACCGTGCCCTCGACCGCAGTGCCGCGGCCCCAGCGATCGCGAGCGGGGCGAGGACCGCGAGCGCGCCACCGGTCGCCGGGAGCGGGGCGCGGTCGCGGCCACGCGGCGTCGGCGGGGCGATCGTGCCGCCCTCTTCGTCCTCGACGACCGGTGCCCACTCGATCGGCGGGGCGGTCGGGTCCGGAGGCTGGTAGCTGGAGGTGATCGTGCGATCCTGTGGGCGCCCAGGCGCCCCGACGGCGTTGACGCCGGTCCCGAACGGCGACTGGCATGCCGCTCCCGGCCGCGTGGCGGGGGTGGGACGCAGCGTCTCGTAGGGCAGCCCACCCTGCGGCTTGTCCGGCCCCTCGAACTTGATGCGTGCCCAACCCACGCCCGTCGTCGGGTCGAACTGGTTGCCGATGTCGAAGCCGAGGAAGAAGAACCGCGCCTTCTCGAACCCCTGCTCGAGCTCGTCGAGCTTGCTGTCGTAGAGCGCCGCGGGCGCGCCGTCCGCGGTGGACGGTCCGAGGAGCATGTGGTTGATGTCGCGGACGTCGTCGAGTATGCAGCTGATGTTGTCGCGCTCGTTGCGGATCAGGGCGTCGGTCTGCGTCAGCGCCCGCTGTCCGTTGTCGATGATGGTCTCGAGGTCGCGGCGGCTGTCGCCGAGCACGTCGCCGAGCTCGGCGGCGTTCGAGAAGCTCTGGGCCAGCGCTTCGCGGTGCTCGCGGAGCGTCCGCAGGACTGCCTCGGAGGTGTCGATCGCGCGCTCGAACGTGGGGATGCCCGACACCAGCGTGCGGTTGAGGTCGAGGCTGTCGCGGTTGAGCTCGCGGAGCCGCTCGCCGCGCCCGCGGAGGGCCACCCCGAGCTCGTGCACGACGGTGCCGAGATCACCCAGGTCGACGGCGGCGAACAGCGCTCGGGCCCGTTCGAGGAGGAACGGCACCTCGGCGGGCACGACCGTCTCGGCCGGGACGATCAGATCTCCCGGCTCGGCTGCGTCCCACGGGACCTCGAGCGGCTGGAAGTCGACCGACTGCTCGCCGATGGGGGACCGGCGGAGCACCTGGACACGCGCGTCGAGCGGGACCTCCTGGTCGCCTTGGATCTTGAGCGTGATCTCCACGCCCTCCTGCGTCACCTCGACCTCGTGCACCTGGCCGACGGCGCGGCCGAGCACGGTGACCTCCTGGGCGGGCAGGACGCCGCCGGCCTCGGGCATCGGCACCGAGACCTGGTAGCTGTCGTCGAACAGCACGCCGCTGACGAAGCTCAGGAACGCGGCCAGGGTGATGCCGACCGCGAAGACGATGAGCCAGGTGACGTTGGTCAGCAGGCGTGCGAGCTGGCCCCTCATCGCTCACCCGCCCCGTCGTCGGTGACCTGCTGGCGTCCGGGGCACTCGGCGTGGTCCTCGTTACAGCCCTCGGGGTTGGGGCTGAAGCCGGGGTGCTCGTTGGACTCGCCGGGGTTGGGTGGGGTGCAGTCGCGCGAGGGGTCGTCCTCGGTGTCGCTGAAGCCGCAGATGATGAAGTCGAGCCACACCTGGGCGAAGCCGTTGAGCGTGGCGTTGGGGACGTGGAGGTTGTGGCGCGGTAGCCAGGTCAGCAGCCCCTGCAGCGAGCCGTCGATGCGCGCTACCTCGTTGAGGATGCGCCGGATGCGGCGCACGAGGTCGTCGATCTCGGTGCGGTGCCCGGTCATGATGCGGTCGCCGACCACCGAGAGGCGTTCGAGGTCGTTGAGGGCATCGATGAGCCGGTCGTCCTCCTCGGCGAGCGCACGGGTGGAGCGTTCGAGCACGGCGAGGGCCTCGGCGTTGATCTCGGCGCTGTCGACCACGCCGCCGAGGTAGGCATCGAGCGCATCGATCAGCGCGACGATGTCGTCCTTGCCCTCCTCGATGTTGCCCACGAAAGCGTTGATGTCGTCGAGGAACCGGCCGAGGATCCCGCCCCGCCCGCCGAACGCGACCGCGCCGGTCTCCACGGCAGCGGCGAGCCGGTCGGTCGCGATGAAACCGAGCAGCTCGTTGCCGGTCGCGACGAGCGCTTCGAGCTCCCCGACGACGGCGCTGTCGCCGAGGTGCTGCCCATCGACGAGCGTGCCGCCCTCGGTGTTCGGTATCAGTTCGACGTAGCGCTCGCCGAGCATGCTGGTCTTCTTCAGCACGGCGCGGGTGTCGGATGGCAGATCGGTGCCGGTCTCGACCTCGAGCGTGACGCGTGCTTGTTGGTCGTCGGTGAGTTCGATCTTCGTCACGGAACCGATCGGGACGTCGCCCGCGCGGACGTGCGCCTGGGCGACCAGATCGATGACGTCCTCGAAGTCGGCCGTCAGCGTGATCGTGTCGGATCCGAACACGCCGCAGCCGCTGCCGACGAGCGCCAGCAGCGCGGCGATGATCACGCTCGTCGCGGGGCGCCGTCCGAGTCGTGCTACCGCTTCGCTACCTGAGCACCGTCCGAGTCGTGCTACCGCTTCGCTACCTGAGCACCGTCCGAGTCGTGCTACCGCTTCGCTACCTGAGCACCTCACCGGGCCACCTCCCGGTCGGTGCCGCGCAGGGCATCTGCCGCCTCGGGAGGCAGCAGGTCGACCGCAACCTCCGCACGCTGCTCCAACATCGCTTCGGCGAGACCGGGAGTGCCTTCGAGCGACGCACGGAGCGCGTCGGCGACCGTGGCCTGTTGCTCGGCGCACGGGATGGCGGGCGGGAGACAGATCTCGCCGACACCGGCGACCAGGTCGGGGATGGCGGCGCAGGTCTCGTCGGGCAGACCGGCGTTCTCGCACACCCCGACGAGTCGATCGCCGACCGTCTCGGCGATCTTGTCTGCCAGCTCGCCGGAGTGGTTGACCAACGGGAGCCAGTTGCGTTCGAAGTCGAACACGCGCTCGGAGTGACGGAACAGCTCCGCGCCGCTGAGGATCAGCAGCGAGATCTGGTCGAGGTTGCGCACCGCCGTCCGGGTGACCCTCGTGACGGTCTGGATGTCGGCCTCGAGTCCGAGGCGGTGGTCCTCGAGCACGTCGGCGAGGGCGGTCGTGAGCCGCGCGAGGCCGCTGAGTGCCGCGTCGATGTCGGCGCGATCGTCGGCCAGGTAGCCCGACACCGTGTTCCAGTCCTCGATGAGCTGGCCGAGGGTCTGATCACGCGTCGCCAGCGTCTCGTTGAGATCCGACAGCCGGTCGAGCAGTGCGATGATGTCCTGATCGTTGTCGGCGAGGACCTGCACGGCCTCGTGGGCCTGGTCGATCGTGCGGCCCAGGGTCTCGCCCTGTCCCTCGAGTACCTCGGCGAGGTTGGTGATCAGCCGACCGAACTCGTCCTCGTCGAGTCCACCGACGAACTGGTTCAGCGACTCGAGCACCTCGTCGAACTCGGCGGGCACGAGCGTGCGCTTGACGGGGATGACCGCGCCGGGTTCGAGGGCCTGGTCGTCGGCGGTGAAGGCCGGATCGAGCTGGACGTAGCGCTCACCCAGCAGCGAGGCGACGATGATCACCGCGTTGGCGTCGGCCGGGATCTGCACGTCGTCGTCGATGGCGAGAGAGACCAGCACGTTGTCGCGTTCGGGATCGACGCTGAGGTCCTTGACCTGGCCGACCTCGATCCCGAGCACCCGGACGGGCGATCCCGGGAAGAGGTTGTAGGTGCGGGCGAACTCGACGCCGATCTCGTACGTCCCGGAACCACCGATGCCGAGGGCGGAGCAGCCACTGCCGACCAGCACGAGGACGGTGATGGCCACGACGGTGAGGCTCGATCGAGTCACGGCCGGACCTCCCGCAGCGCCAGTGCGACACTGAAGAGGCGCCGGAAGCCCAGTCCGTCATCGGCGCCCGAGTCACTCGACTGCACGGAGCCGTTCGCAGTCCCCTCAGGAGGCGTCTCCTGAGTGCCGTCGCAGTTGGGGTCGGGGCCGAGGATCTCGGTCAGGAGGCGGTCGAGGTCCCCCCCGCAGCCGAAGAGCGCCTCGATGCCGACGTTGCCCAGCGACGTGGTGAACACGTTCCCCCACGCGGGGTTGTCGAGCTTCGCCGGGCCACCCGAGTAGCCGATCGAGGCGAAGCCGTCGACCGCGACGCCGGCGTAGGCGAAGACGTGGGCGAGGTCGACCTGGTGCCGGTCGATGATCTGCAGGTCCGCAGCCAGCTCGTCGAGCACACGGTCGATCTGAGCCCGCCGGTCCTCCACCAGGTCGGCGGCGATGTCGCTGGTGGCAGCGGTCTCGCGCAGCAGCCGCTCGACGTCGCTGCGACGGCGGACGAGGGTGTCGAGGACGACGGCGAAGTCGTCGATGATGGCGACGATCTCCTGGTCCTTCTGTGCCGCCGCGTCGATGACGACGTGGGCGCGGTCGATGACGTCGGCGAGCTCGGTGCGGCGCTCGGAGATCACGCGGGTGATCCGCTCGACTCCGTCGAGCAGGTCGGCGACGTCCTCACGCAGACCCTCGGTGATGTCGGCGACCGCAGTGGTGACCTCCTGCAGCGCCTCGACGTCGGTGCCGCCCAGCAGCTCGACGGTCTCGTCGCCGAGCTCAGGGAAGTCCACGGGGGTGCGGTTCGACTCGACGCTCCCGACCTCGTTCCCTTCCTGGAGCGGTGGCGAATCGGGGTCGCCCGGGACGACCTTGATAGCGCGCTTACCGAGCGTGTTGGAGAGGAAGATGACCGCGATCGAGTCACTGGGGACGGATGCCTCGGTGTCGAGGCGGAAGTCGACCTCGACGTGATCTTTGACGATCTCGACGGTGTCGACCTCGCCGGTCCGCACCCCGGCGACGAAGACGAAGTCGCCAGCCTCGAGCCCCGCGGCGTCGGTGAACTGCGCCTTCAGGGGTATGCCGGCCTTGAAGGCGCCCCCCGAGAGCCCCACCGCGAACGCGGTCGCGGCGAGCAGCAGGACGACGGCGATGATGCCGATGAGGACCTGGTTGCGCTCGATCAGCATCAGCCGGCCCCCCGGAGATCGAGGGTGCCGGTGAAGAACCTGGTGAGACCGGTGCCCGACGAGCCGGCGCTGGTCCGCTGTTCGGGGAGCTGAGCGTCGCGCTCGGAACTGAACTCCTCGTAGTCGCTGCTCGCCCCGACCGCGCGGATGTTGAACCACTGCCCGAGCCGGGAGATCCGGTGGTAGGCGACGATCCCGCGACCGCTGAACGTTGCGAGGTCCTCGAGGTTGTCACGGTTGAAGGCGAGGATGGTCGTGATCTCGTCGAGCTCGTCCAGGGTCGCACGGATCTCGGCGTCGTTGGCCTCGAGGAGCCGACGCAGCTCGGCCTGGGCATCGGCGATGGTGACGACCGCGGACTCGAGCTCGTCGTTGCGTGCCGCCAGGGTGTCGGCGACCTCGGCGAAGCGGTCGATGAGCGCGCGTAGATCGGCCTCGCGACGGGCGTAGGCATCGAGGACCGTGGCGGAGTTCTCGAGGACCCTGCCGATCGCCTCCTCGCGGGCCGCGACCGTCTGGGTCAGCGATGCGCCCTGCTTGACGAGATCGCGTACCTCCTGGGTCCGGCCGACGAGTGCCTCGGAGAGGGCCTGCAGGACCTGGTTCTGCTGATCGGGGTCGAGCGCCCGCATGAACGGAGTGATGCGCTCGAGCAGCAACCCGATGTCCGCCGGTCCGATCGTGTCCTCGTCGCCGAACCGGTGGCCGCCGGGGAGCTGGCCCTCACCCGCCGGATGCAGGTACAGGAAGCGCAGCCCGAACACGTCGCGCCAGCGGATCTCGAGCTGGGTCTCGTCACCGAACTCGACGTCGTCGTTGACCGCGAAGTGCACGAGCGCCTTGCCGCCGTCGGCCACCTCGATCCCCGTCACCTTGCCGACGGTGACGCCGGAGACCTTCACCGCGTCGTTGACCAGCAGCCCGGTGGCATCGGCGAAGACGCCCTCGTAGGTGGTGCGATCAGCGAACGGGGAGATGTTGCCGACGACGGCGATGATCCAGGCGGCGAAACCCAGGCAGACCACCGTGAAGAGGCCGAACTTCAGCAGCGGGTGGCGGTCGTTCACCGCGCACCTCCCTGGAGCTCGGCACAGGCGGGCACGAGCTCCGCGAGCGGACCGATGCCCTCGCAGATCTGGCGTTCGAGCTCGGAGCCGTCCAGGAAGATGCGGAAGAACCCGAACTCGGTCCCGTCGTTCAGGTCACCGCCGTGGCGGCCGAGCTTGAAGCCGTAGCGGTACAGCCCGAAGACGATCTCGCCGAGGTGCTCCATCTGGCGGTCGAACACCAACCCGACCGCTTGGCCGGTGCGCATGACCACGTCGATCGTGGCCTCCTCGACCTCGAGGAACTCTGCGAACCCGACCGCGAACGAGCTGAGCGCTTCGAGGTTGGCCCGGACGGCTGGTTGACGGTCGGGTAGGAGCGTGGCCCAGCGCTCGAGCTCGGCGTTGAAGCGGTTGAAGTCGTCGGTCGTGGTCGCCAACGCCGCGAAGATGTCGGCGAGGTCGCGGAAGCGCTCGAGCTGGTCCTCGGCGCGGCGTGCTCCGAACGCGGCCAGTTCGGACGACAGCTCGATGTTCTCGGCGATCGCCTCGCCCTCGCCTTCCTGCGCGCCGAGCGCGTCGACGATCGCTGCCAGATCCTGGGGATCGATGGCCTCGAGGAAAGGTTCGAGCTCGGCGAGCACATCCTGGACCTCGGTGGGTTGGCGGGCGGCGACCACGACGTCGTCGCGCTCGAGGAACGGGGCTTGGCCGAAGCGCTCGTCGGGGAAGTCGATCTCGACCTGCTTCTCGCCCAGCAACGTCTTGGCGGTGACGACCAGCTCGATGTCCTGCGGGGCGGGCAGCCGGGGCTCGCCGTCGAGACGCAAGGTCGCGAACGCGGTCGCGTCCTCGTAGCGGATCGACTCGACACGGCCGATACGCACGCCCCGGACCTTGACGTCGGTGCCGCTGGTGAGTCCCGAGCCGGCGTGGCCGAGCTCGGCCTCGATCGTGTAGCTGCCGGCCGGGGGTGCCGCCGCGAGGTCGATCCCGAGGTAGAACAGCGCCAGCACGAGCACGGCTGAGGCCGTTCCCAAGATGCGCCGATGGATCGCCCGCTCCACGTCAGCCCGCGATCTTGATGGTCTCGCCACCGACGCTCCAGAAGATCAGCGACAGCACCATGTTCAGCACCACGACCGCCACGATGCTGGCGCGGATGGCGCGGCCGACCGCGGTACCGACGCCGGCGGGTCCTCCGGTCGCGTAGTAGCCGTAGTAGGTGTGGATGAGCACGACCACGATGGTGAAGAGGATGGCCTTGATGACGCTGTAGAAGATGTCGATCGGTGGCAGGAACAGGGCGAGCCTGGTGTCGTAGGCACCGGCTGACACCGTGAAGAACCCCGTGACGATAAGCCGGGTCGCCGCGAACGCCGAGAACAGGGCGAGGAGGTAGAGGAAGAACGTGGGGATGAGTGCGGCCCATATCCGCGTCGACACCAGGTAGGGGATGGTCGGCACGCCGATGACATCGGCGGCGTCGATCTCCTCCGAGATCCGCATCGCGCCGAGCTCGGCGGTGTAGCCCGCCCCGATCTTCGCCGCCAGCGCGACGCCGGCGATGAGCGGGGTGATCTCGCGCACGTTCGCCCACGAGCTGACGAGACCCACGTACGCCTGTGCCCCGATCTGCTCCAGCCCGGCGACCCCTTCGAGGCCCACCTGGGTCCCGGTGAAGAACGCGAGCGCCGCGATGACGAACATCATGCCGCCACCGATGATCCACGACCCGGCGCCCACCACGACGTCGGACATCTGCGGGATGATGACCGACCGCCACCACTTCAGCGCCAACGGCATGCCACCGAGGGCTTCACCCCAGAAGCGCAGCTGGTCCGCGACGCCCTCGAACCCCGAAAGGGGTCGCGACACCCGCCGCATGACCCGGTCGGTCAGCGGCGCGGTCTCGGCGGTGGCGGGGCCTGCGGTCAGTGCGGTGCCTCCCTCTAGTTCTTGGGTGGAACGAGGTTGAAGTACAGCGCGGTGAGGATGAAGTTGACGAAGAAGAGGATGATGAAGGTCAGCACGACCGCGCGGTTGACGGCGTCGCCGACGGCCTTGGGACCGCCGCGCGCGTGGTAGCCGTAGTGGCACGAGATCGCGGCCGCGATGTAGCCGAAGATGGCGGCCTTCACGAGCGCTGACCAGAAGTCCGCGAGCTGTGCGAGCTCGGTGAACGAGGCGAAGTACGCACCGGTCGTTCCGCCCTGCACCGGCACGGCCATGACCCAGCCGCCGAGGATGCCCGCCGCGGACACGATCCCGTCGAGCAGGATGGCCACGAGCATGGCGGCGAAGAGCCGCGGCATCACCAGGCGGTGGATCGGGTCGACGCCCATGACCTCCATGGCGTCGAGTTCGTTGCGGATCCGCCGCGATCCCAGATCGGCGGTCATCGCCGATCCACCCGCTCCCGCGATGAGCAGAGCGGTGGCGACCGGCGCGGCCTCACGCACGACCGCGAGGACCATCGCTGCGCCGATGTGGCTCTCGGCACCGATCTGGCGGGCGAGCGAGCCGACGTGGAGAGCGATGATGACCCCGAACGGGATCGAGACCAGCACCACCGGCAGCATCGTCACCTTGGCGATGAACCAGCACTGCTGGATGAACTCCTGGAACGGGACCGGCCGCTTGCGGATCGACAGCAACCCGTCGACCCCCATCGAGACGACACCACCCAGTTGGGCGACGCTGTCCCGGATGCGGTTCATCGGCGCTCCTCCCGAACTCCCGCGTCCGCTCCCCACGAGCGAGCCGTTCGTCCCCGTGCGCGCGCCGTGGGCGAGCCAGCACGAG
Organism: Actinomycetota bacterium; assembly: GCA_019347575.1. Classification (NCBI taxonomy): domain Bacteria; kingdom Bacillati; phylum Actinomycetota; species Actinomycetota bacterium. The sequence continues at coordinate 172,274 of JAHWKY010000005.1, forward strand.
GTGGGCGGACGCTAGCAGACGTGCTCCGACGCGCGCCGGGACCCGTCGGCGGGATGCGGCGAACCGGACACCCATCCGCGAGCACTCCTTGACCGTGCGGCGTGCGCTCACGCAGACTGTCCCGTCGCCCAGGCCGAGGAGCCGGGGCGCGGAGCGAGCACGGGGCTGGCGTAGGGCCGGCGAAGGGGAGGGGTTGTGTCCGAAGAGGAACGCGAGGAAGGCTCTGACGAACAGCCGGCCAAGAAGAAGAAGAGCCGACGCTCCAGTGGCTCGCGGACGCTGGCTCGTGGTCTCGCGCTGATCCAAGCGCTGGGCGATACCCAGGACGGGGCGACGGTGTCGGGGCTGGCGGACGCGACCGATCTCGACCGCGCCGTGCTGTACCGCCTGCTCGAGACCCTGCAGGACGAGGGCTTCGTCACGCGAGACCCCGACACCCGCCGCTACCGGCTCGGTCTGGCGATGCTCGAGCTGGGTGTGCGGGCCGCGCAGGGTCTCGAGGTCCGTCGCCTCGCGAGCGGCGCCTTGCGTTCGCTCATGGAGGACACCGACGAGACGGCGTGCCTCGCGGTCCGTGACCGCGATGACCTCGTCGTCGTCGAGGTGATCGAACCGCCGGATCGGTTCGTACAGGTCAACTACCGGGTCGGGTTCCGTCACTCGCTGGGTGTGTCGGCGCACGGCAAGGCGCTCATGGCCTTCCTCCCGGAAGGGGCGCGCGACTCGGCGCTGCAACCCGTGCGCCAGAGGGGGGTGGCCTACACGCGGGACGAACTGGAGCAGGGCGCATCCGGCGTCGCTGCCCCGGTCTTCGATCACACCGGCCGCGCCGTCGCGGCGGTCGGGATCGTGGCGCCGACCGCCCGCCTGCCAGAACCCGAGATCATTGCCCTGCGGGTGTTGCGCTCAGCGCGCGAGATCAGCGAGAGGCTTGGTTGGCGTCCCCGGAGGACGGCAGGCTGAGAACCTGACGTGGCCAGCGTGCCATCGGTCAGCAGCGGCGAGCGAGGACCACGATGCCACAGTACGTCCGCGGCAAGACCACCCGCCAGGCGCACGTCGCGCTGCCTGAGGGCACGGTCGAGGAGGAGCACGGACGCGAGGGCTTCTACGGCGAGGTCAGCCACCTGTACCGACTCAACCCGCCGACGGGGTGGACCGGTATCGACGGTCCGCTGCGTCCCCGCGCCCTCGACCTGTCGGGCGTGGAGGCAGGCGACGACCGAGCCCTGACGATGGCGGTGCTCGTGAACGATGACGTCCGGCTCGGAGTCTGGCGGCGCCGCACACCGATGCCGTTCTTCTTCCGCAACGCCGATGGGGACGACCTGCTCTTCATCCACGGAGGCGAGGGCCGACTCGAGACCGACTACGGTCCGCTCGACTTCCGGGCCGGCGACTACCTCGTCATCCCGCGTGGCACCACGTACCGACTCGATGTCACGGTCGACACGTTCGTCTACACCATCGAGACGCGCGGCTCGATCCGACCGCCGGACCGGGGCCTGCTCGGACCCAACGCGCTGTGGGACGAGTCCGTGATCCGGGTGCCCGACGTCGACCCGCACGACGAGCGCGGCGACTTCGAAGTCGTCATCAAGCGCAACGGCGAGCTCACGTCCGTCCGCTACCCCTTCCACCCGCTCGATGTGGTCGGGTGGAAGGGCGATCTCGTACCGTTCGCGCTGCACGTAAGCGACATCCGTCCGGTGACGAGCCCGCGCTACCACCTGCCCCCGAGCGCGCACACGACGTTCCAGATGGACCAGGCGGTGGTCTGCACCTTCCTGCCGCGGCCTCTGGAGCAGGACCCACAGGCCCTGAAGGTGCCCTTCTACCACCGCAACATCGACTACGACGAGACCATCTTTTACCACGATGGCGAGTTCTTCAGCCGTGCCGGCATCGATGCCGGGATGCTGACCTGGCATCCACAGGGGATCCACCACGGACCCCAGCCTGCGGCCGTGTCGTCGTCGTCCGACAAGCACGAGACCAACGAGATCGCGGTCATGCTCGACGCGCGTCAACCGCTGCACCTGACGGACGCGGCCAAGACCTACGAGCTGGCCGACTACTGGCGGTCCTGGGGGGCGTGAGCCGGGAGGATGCGTGGCTGACGACCGCGAGCTCGCGACCGTCGAGCTCTTGGGCGCTCTGACCTACGCGCAGCTCCGTGCGTTCGAGGTGACGGCCAGAGCCGTCCGGGTCGCACCGGACGCTCGCGCCGCGGACGTGGTCGCTTCCTTCGCGGTCCGGGAGTTCGAGGCCTACCGCGGCCTGCGCGACTGCCTCGGCGATCTGACCGATCTCGTGGACGCGGTCGTGTCCCGACAGAAGGCTCGGATCGACGAGTACTTCGACGGCGTGCCCACCCACGAGGACTGGCTCTCCGCGTGCACCTTCTTCGCCGCGGGGCTGCCCCTCGCGGGCGACTTCGTGTCCGAGATCGCCCCGTTTCTGGATGCGCCGACACGTGAGGTCGTACTCGAGGCGCTCACCCGTCGCGAGTCGTTCGTCGAGTACGCCACCGCCCAGGTTGTCGAGCAGGTGGACACCGATCCGGCCATCCGGGACGCCGCGCGGCACCTCGTCGCCGACATCACGGGCAAGGCCCTGACCCAGTTCCAAGGAGCCATCACCGACACGGATGCGCTGGAGGTGCTGCTCGGCGACGAGCCCGACGATCGCCGGGTCCGCGAGGTCGCGATGCGCGTGCTCGACGCGCACCGACGCCGTATGCACGCGCTCGGGGTCGAGGATCCGGAGTGAGTCAGCCGTCTCGCCCCCTGATGAGCTCGACGTGGATGCCGTCCCAGAGCGGGTTGCGGTCCGGGAGGTCGGTGCGCCAGTGGCCGCCACGGGACTCTCGTCGTAGCGTGGCTGCGCGCACGATGAGCTGTGCCGTGCGCAGGGCGTGGGCCAACTCCACGTGATCGCGTCGCGGTGACGGCGCCCCGAGCTCGGTGACGAGGTCATCGAGCTCGTACCGGGCGGTGTCGAGCGAGGGGGCGTCGCGGACGGGCCCACACCCGCGCCACATCGTCGCCCGGAGCCGGGCACGCAGCTTCGACAGGTCGGTGGTCCGTACGCTCGTGAGCGACGGTTCCGAGCTCGGTACCGTCACGCCATCGCTCAGCTCGGCGGGGACGGCTGCGGCCACGTGCGCGGCGAACACCATCGCCTCCGAGAGGCTGTTGCCGGCCATGCGGTTCGCGCCGTGCGCCCCGGTCGACGCCACCTCGCCGGCGGCGTACAGCCCCGGGACGGACGTCCGACCCGAAAGGTCGGTACGCACGCCACCGACCATGTAGTGGGCGGCGGGCGTGACCGGTACGCGCTCGGTCGCCAGATCGAAGCCGTACCGACGTGCGCCGCGCAGGACCGTGGGGAACTCCTCCTCGAGGCGTCGCACCGCGAGGTGGGTCGCATCCAGCCACGCCCCGTCCTCCTGAGCGAGGATCCCCTTGGCGACGATGTGGCGGGGCGCCAGCTCGGCGTCGGGATGCAGCTCGCGCATGAAGCGGTCGCCATCCACGCCGTGCAACGTGGCGCCCGCGCCTCGCAGCGCTTCCGTGAGCAGCAGGCGCCACGCTCCGGAGACCGCCAGTCCCGTGGGGTGGAACTGGACGAACTCGAGATCCCGCACCGCCGCGCCTGCCCCGAACGCGAGGGCGACGCCGTCGCCGGTGGCGCCGTCACGGTTGGTCGTCGCGGCGAACAGGCCACCGCATCCGCCCGTGGCCAGCAGAACCGCACGCGCGAGGACCAGGACGAGGGCACCTGATCCGTCCACGACCCACACGCCACAGGCTCGACCCGATCCGTCGAGGGCCACGGCAAGCGCCGTTCCGGCCAGACGGGTCACGCGGCGGACTGCGGCTGCTCGCAGGACACGCACGAGCTCGGCGCCGGTCGCGTCGGCTCGGTGGACGGAGCGTGCCACCGATTGTCCACCCTCACGCGCGAGATCGAGGGCGCCCGAGCGATCGAGGTCGAACTCCGCTCCGAGGTCCACGAGATCCTGCACCCGCGCCGGTGCCTCGGAGGCGAGCACCGAGACCGCCGCCGGATCGCACAGCCCGTCGCCCGCCACGAGCGTGTCGGCGGCGTGCGACACCGCCGAGTCGTCGGCACCGATCGCCGCGGCCATCCCGCCCTGGGCGAGCGGCGAGGACCCCGAGCCGGGCTCGCCCTTGTCGACGACGGTGACGCTCAGATCGTCAGGGAGCCGGACCGCGGCGAACAAGCCAGCCACGCCGGCACCCACGATGACGACGTCGGTCCGGAGGTGGCCGTCCGCATTGGGCGCGGCCGCTCGTGGCAGGTCGTTCACCGGTCGCGCGGCGGGACCCGGTCACGGGTCATGAGGGCGTGGATGGTCAGCGAGTTCGTGATGACCTCGCCGAAGTTGTCGGGGTCGGCGATCAGCCAGGAGTGGCCGGCATCGGCGACGACGTCGCCGTCCGCACCCAGCGCCTCGCATGTGGCGAGGAAGCTGGCCTCAGGCAGGAGGCGGTCGTGCGCTCCCCACAGGATCGTGACCGGCAGTCCGCGGTCGGCGAGGCCGCGCAGCTCGTCGCGTAGGTCGGCCCGGCGGGCCAAGCGCCCCGCGCGCAGCAGGTTGCGGGGGTTGGACACGAGGTTGGTGAGGAAATCGCGCGCGACGACCGGCAGCGCCTTGCCGTAGCCCCGTCCGGTGAACTCACCCGGCATGCGCAGGCCCCAGTCCCACCACGGGCGCTCGCCGAGGAGTCGGTCGTGGTCGCCGTCCTGCTTCCAGACCGAGCCGCCGACCGAGTTCACGAGGACGAGCGAGCGCGCTCGGTCGGGGTGGTGCCAGGCTGTCATCGTGGCGACACCACCGCCGAACGAGTGCCCGATGAGGAACGCCGGCTCGTCGACCCCAGCGTGGTCCAGCAGACGGTCGATCCAGGCGGCCAGGCGTCGCCAGGTCAGCTCGCCGTCGAGTTCGTCGCTGCGGCCGAACCCGGGGAGCGCGGGAGCGATGACCCGGGCGCCGGCGCGGGCGATCGTGGGGAGCGCGGCAGCGTACGCCCGAGCCGTCAGGCCCCATCCGTGGAGGAAGACCACCGGTGGACCCTCTCCGACCTCGCCGTAGAACGCCGCGCGCCCGCTGAGCGTCGTGCGATGCCAGCGCAGACGGGGCCCTGCGGGGCGAGCGACCACGGGGACCTCCGGTCCGACGACCGAAGTGTACGGAGCCGGTGTTGACGGTCCCGCGGTGGCGTGTGCGATGCTCCCACACCCGGTGGATGGACGGAAGGGTGCGGCGATGACCAGCGGGGACGTACGTGAGGTGCTGGGGATCCTGGGTGGGACCGGCCCGCAGGGACGGGGGCTGGCCTGTCGGTGGGCGCTCGCCGGCCACGAGGTCCACATCGGCTCACGCTCCCGGGAGCGCGCTCAAGATGCCGTCGATGACGTGATCGAGCGCGTGGGCCGCGACGACATCGCGGTGCACGCGGCCACGAACGACGAGGCGGCCACGGCCGCCGAGATCGTCGTCGTCGCGGTGCCCTACGACGCCCAACAGACGCTCCTGCCCCCGCTGCGCGACACCGTCGGTGACAAGGTCGTGTGCAACGTGGTGAACCCGATGGTGTTCGACGACCTCGGTCCGAAGGCGGTCCGGATCGACGCGGGTAGCTCGGCCGAGGAATGCCAGGAACTGTGGCCCGATGCACGCGTCGTCAGTGCCTTCCACGACGTCTCGAGCCGCCGGCTGCTGCGTCCGCATGAACCCATCGATACGCACGTGCTCATCTGCGCGGACGATCAGGAGGCCGCTCACCGGGTGGCTCACCTCGCGTCCCGGATCGAGGGGATGTGGGGCGTCTACTGCGGCCCGCTGCGCAACAGCGAGTACATCGAGAACATCACCCCGGTGATCCTGTTCATCAACCGCTACTACCACATCCAGGCCGGGTTGCTCATCGACGGCATCGAGCGCGACCCCGAGGCGCTGCACGCGCACCGCGCCACGGAGCGCACGAGTGCGGGGCGCAAGACGTGAAACCGGGGGCGACGCCGGGTGGTCTGGCATCATGCCGGGCGAGGGAGGCGTTGTGAGCGACCACGGACCAGCACGACCCGGCGAGGCTCCGGGCATCGGGACCAGCCCGCTGTCGACCGGGGCCGTCCGGTACGAGATCGTCTTCGAATGCCGCGACCGCATGCTCGGTACACGTCTGCTGGACCGTCTCGAGCGCTCCATGGAGGACGCGTCCGAGATCAAGCGGGGCGAGGAGGGGCCCACGTGGTCGCTGCACGTGGCGTTCCGCTCTCCGCGACGTGCCGACGAGTTCTTCCGCAGTGACGCCTACCGCCAGTTCTGCATCGAGACCCGGCGCACGTGTCGGTCGTCGGTGCTGGTGGTTCCACTCGGACCCGTCGAGACCTAGCTAGTGTGCCGTGGCGGCTTCGCGCCGCACGATCTCGCGGTAGCCCTCGTGCACCGCACCGGTGACGGGTCCGGGGCGTCCGCTCCCGATCCGACGTCCCGTGACCCGGATCACGGGTACCACCTCGCGTGTCGTCGCGGTGAGGAACACCTCGTCGGCGGCCGTGAGCTCCTCGATCGGCAGAGGGCCCTCGTGCACAGCTATGCCCTGGGCGGACGCGACCTCGAGGACGACGGCTCGAGTGACCCCCGAGAGGATCCCGGCGTCAAGTGCAGGGGTGCGGAGCCTGCCGGTGATGACCGCGAACACGTTCGAGAACGACCCCTCCAGGACCTGTCCTCGCCCGTTCGTAAGCAGCGCCTCGTACACACCCTGACGATCCGCCTCCTGTCGAGCCAGCGCCGCCGAGAGGTACGACACCGCCTTCACGTGCGGCACCTCGCGACCCCACGGGACCACCGTCACGGCGACGCCATCGCGGTACACCCACGGATCGATCACCAGCGGATGCGCCGTCACGACCAGCGTCGGAGGGCCGGCGGTCGTCCCCGGGTGAGGCGACCGTGGGTCGATCACGCCCGGCGTCACGGTGAGCCGCAGCACCGCGTCCGCGCCGGTGACGTCCGCGTTGGCAGCGGCGGTCGCGTGCACCGCCTCGCGCATCTGGTCGTGAGGGGGTGGCTCGAACGCCAGGTGGGCAGCCCCCGCCGACGCGCGCTCGAGGTGGGTGGCGAGACGGAACGGGTGACCGTCGTACGCTCGGATGGTCTCGAAGATCCCGATGCCGCTGCGGAAGCCCTGGTCGAACACCGAGACCGTCGCCGCGTCGGACGGGACGAGCACGGTGGCCACCCAGGCCTGGGACACGGGCGGACTCCGGTCGCCGCTCACCCGTCCGACGCTAGCCGGTGGTCGCGCCCACCGGTGACGGCGGTCACGAACGCGGACGCCTTGGCCAGGGTCTCGGCGTACTCCGCAGCGGGATCGCTGTCGGCCACGATCCCGGCACCGACCGCGTGGTCCACCGTCCCTCCCTCCGAGAGCACCGCGGTGCGGATCCCGACCGAGAGACGGGCGGCACCGGCGCCCAACCACCCGATCGCGCCGCAGTAGTGGCCGCGACGGACTGGCTCGAGCTGCTCGATCAGCTCCATGGCACGGACCTTGGGGGTCCCCGTGATCGATCCGCTCGGGAACGTGGCGCGCAACAAGCTGCCCCAGCCGACGTCGGGGCGCAGCGTCCCGTCGATGCTCGACACGAGGTGCCACACCGTGGGGTGAGCCTCGAGTGTGAGCAGGTCGGGGACGTGCACCGAGCCGACCTCACAGACGCGGCCGAGGTCGTTGCGCTCCATGTCCACCACCATCACGTTCTCGGCGCGGTCCTTCGGGCTCGCTTCCAGCGCCGCTGCGAGCCGCCGGTCCTCGCTCGGCGTGTCACCGCGCGGCCGCGTGCCCTTGATCGGTCGGGTGCGCACGTGACGTCCGTCCGCGACCAGGAACGTCTCGGGCGAGATCGACGCGATGCGGACCGGTCCGTCGATGGCGGCGGCGTGCGGGGCGGGGGACCGTCGACTCAGCATCCGTTCGAGGTCGTGGACATCGCCGCTCCACGCCCCGGTCAAGCGGTGAGAGAGGTTCACCTGGAAGACATCACCGGCTGCGATGTGCTCCAGCGCCCGTTCGACCGACGTGAGGTAGGCCGTCCGGGACATCGAGCTGACCAGCCGCTGGGTGGTCGAGCGAGCTGGTGGACCGGAGACGACGGGGTCTCGCAGCGCCTCGGCGAGCTGCGACCACCGCGCCTCGATCCCGTCGTCCAACAGGGGGCGGCGGACGACGACGACCTCCTCCTCGTGGTGATCGATCCCCACGACGATGTCGGCGACGTCGAGGAACAGCTCGGGCACCTCGCGATCTCGTCGTGCCCGGGTCGGGAGGCGCTCGACGCGGCGTGCCAGGTCGTAGGCGAGGCTCCCCAGCAGACCGCCCGTGAACGGGGGCTCGCTACCGTGAGCCGCATCCGGACGCAGCCCCAGCCGGTCGCACAGCGCGTCGATCGCGTCGAACGGGTCCCGGGGTAGTGACGCGTCGTCCGTTCCCGGTCCCTGCAGACCCGACCCGGCCCCCAGATCGACGAGTCGGTACCGGCCCGCCGGGACGACGTAGGACCAGCGCACCGAACCGGGGGAGCCCGGTGCCGACCGCAGCACGTGCACGGGATCGACCCGTTGGAGACGTGCACGCAGCTGGTCGACGTCGACCCGGCCGTCGGGGCGCCGCGGCGGATCGGAGAGCGCGGCGGCATCGGCCGACGCTCCGGCCCCGGGCCGCGGGCTCACGTCAGGTCGTGGAGGGGACGCTGTACTTGCGACGGAAGGGTGCGTCCTCGAGCGCATCGAGGTCCGACTCGAGCTCCTCTCGGAACTCGTCCGCCTGGTCCGAGTCGGTGAACGTCTGGGCCCAGACGAGGGCTCCGGTCGCGACCACCTGCAGCTGCACGTCGTACATCACCGCCCCGTCGTACCCGGCCCGGGTCCGCGTGAGCACACGGAACGAGGCACGCGGGGACCGCACAGCATCCGTAGCTGGTTCGTCGCTGATGACGTGTCTTTCGAACGGTTGCCCCTGAGGCGAACGGACCGTACTTCAGCGAGCCGTGACGCTGCAACGCGGGCCCCCGGTCGAGCGGCCTCGGTAGGCTCGGATGTCCGCTCGGGGCCAGCAGGGAGGCAGCCGTGAAGGTCTACACGCGTCGCGGCGACGACGGCACGACCGGCCTGCTCTACGGCGGGCGCGTCGCGAAGGACGATCTGCGTACCGAGGCCTACGGGACGGTGGACGAGGCGGTCAGCGCGCTCGGCCTCGCCCGTGCCGACCTGCCGACGGGCCCGCTGCACGATGCCGTGCTGACCGTGCAACGGGAGCTGTTCGCGGTCGGCGCCCAGCTCGCCACACGGTCGAGCGACTGGCACAAGCTCGAGGTCGGCGTCAGCCGCGTCGATCTGGCGATGGCTTCCGCGCTCGAGGAACGCATCGACGCGATCACCGACGAGCATCCGTTGCCCGAGGAGTTCGTCGTGCCGGGTGGTTCACGTCCGGCCGCCGCGCTCGACCTCGCTCGGACGATCGTGCGCCGAGCGGAGCGCGCCGTCGTCGCGCTGAAGGAGGCAGAGCTGCTGCCGGACGAGTCTCCGCTCGTCTACCTCAACCGCCTGTCCGACTACCTCTACGTCCTCGCCCGTGCCGCCGAGGGTGGTGCGTACACGCCCTCTCGCGTGGCCGAAGACGGCTGACACGGGTGGTCATCGACGAGCTCGGCACGAGCATCGAGGTGCCGGACACGCCGGCGCGCATCGTCAGCCTGGTCCCCAACCTCAGTGAGCTGCTGTGGTACGTGGGTGCGGCCGATCGGGTCGTGGGGGTGACCGAGTACTGCGTCGCCCCGCCGCACGGGTTCCCCCGGGCGGAGCGGGTCCGGGGGACCAAGAACCCCGACGTGTCACGGATCGTGGAACTGCAGCCCGACGTCGTCGTCGCGAACAGCGAGGAGAACCGCCGCATCGACGTCGAGCGACTGCGAGAGGCGGGCGTGGCGGTCTACGTCACCGACGCCCGATCTCTGACGGAGGCGACCGGGTCCATCGAAGGCGTCGCAGCACTCGTCGGCGCCGCAGGTCGGGGCGGTGGCGTCGCCGACGCGATCCGGCGCGCCCAGGACGCCGTCGGCTCCTCGCCACCCGTGCGACCGGTGCGCGCCGTCTGCGCCATCTGGCGGGATCCGTGGATGGTCGTGGGGCGAGGGACCGTCGCCGGTGACCTGCTAGTGCGGGCTGGCTTCACCCTCGTCGCTCCGGGTCCGCGGTACCCCGAAGTGACGCTCGACGACGTCGCGAAAGACGACCCCGATGTCGTCCTGCTCCCCGACGAGCCCTACGCGTTCGGCGAGGACGACCGTGGCGCGCTCGACCACCTGCGGGCCCGAACGCGCCTGATCGACGGCACCTCGCTGACGTGGTACGGCCCACGGACCCCCTACGCCCTTCGTGAGCTCAACCGGCTGGCACGCTCGCTGACGAGAGCTCGCCGACGCTCAGCCGCGTCGGCGCAGCGCGGTCACCGCGAGCCCGAGCAGGCCCATGGCCGGCAGGACCGCAGCCGCCCCGGTCCGCGGGAGGCTGGGCGGCGCTGACGCGGGCGGAGCCGCTGGCTCGGCAGGCGGCTCGTCGGCGGGCGGCGCGGCGTTGACGACGGCGTCGGCTGTCGCGGTCGCGATACGGACCTGTGGGAGGGGGTCGGCGAAGGCGGTGATGGCTACGCCGCTGGCGCTCGCCGACGCCTTGGCGCCGTCCACGGACGTCGTGCCGTCGGCAACGGTGACGCAGACGGTCAGCGGTTCGAGTGGCGTGCCCTCGAAGGGGGTGCACTCGCTGGCGTTGACGGGGATCTCGATCACGTCGTACTCACCCGAACCGGGGTCGAGGAACTTCAGGCGAACGAGCGCGGCATCGAAGTCCGCCGTGGCCTCGAACTGGTCGCTGGAGGCGGTGGCCGAGGACGCGCCGATCTCGATGACCACGAGACCGTCCGGGACGGTGGGCAGGTTGGCGGGGGTCGGGACGACCGTGATGTTGACGCCGTGGGCGCTGCCGGTGGCGGTCACCACGCCGTTGCGCGACTCCGCCGTCGAGCTCGAGGGGCCGCCGGCGATGGTCAGGATGGACGTCTCGCTGAGGTTCGCGCTGATGAGGTCGACGCTGTCGCGGACCCGCCCGACGACGCCGGTGGGGTCGCCCTCGGCGATCGGGTCGAGCACCTGCGTTCCGACCTCATCGAGCACGTCCTGCACCGGCAGGTTGTCGGCGAGCGTCTGCGTGGCGGTCACGGCGAGCTCGAACACGCCGGCGTTAGAGGAGGCCGAGGGGTTCTCGGTCCCGGACGCGGCTGCCTGCGCCGAGCCGATCGCGCCCGCCAGCAGCGGGTTCAGATCCTCGGGGATGGGGAAACCGGTGGCGTCGTTGGGGCCCTCGCCGCCCGGCGCCGAGGCGCTCGCGACGCCGGTCGTCAGCGGCTCCTGGCCCAGCAGCATCCCCAAGGCGTTCGCACACGCGATGATGCCGCTGTCGCAGCCGGCGTCGGTCGCGACGGCCTGGATGGTCGCGTCGGTCGAACCGATCGTCAGGCTCTGTCCCGCGAGCGTGACCTCGAGGCCTACGGCCGACGACGAGGCGAAGAAGGCGTGGTCGGCGCTGGCTGGCAGGGCGATCATCGCCAGCGAGCCCAGGACGAGTCCCGTCGCCGTACGTGTGCGGAGTCGTGTCATCACCAGGTTCCTGTTCGAGCTGCGGGAGCTTCGCCACCGGGCGATCCCCCGCCGGCGACGTGGCCCATGTGGACTAGTCCGCGGGACTGTACGTGATGTCGCCCGCCACGTCGTCATCGACGGAGTGGGACGTCGAGACGTGCCGAACCACGCCTGCTTTCAGCCGCCGTAGGAGTGCTCGGGGCCGGGGTACTCGCCCGCGCCGACCTCGTGGGTGAAGGTCTTGACGGCTCCGAGGATCTCGCTGCGGAGGTCGGCGTACGCCTTGACGAACCGGGGCAGGCGGCCGTGGGTGAGCCCGAGCAGGTCGTGCCACACGAGCACCTGTGCGTCGGTCTCGGGGCCCGCGCCGATACCGATCGTGGGGACGTCGACCGTGGCCGTGACGCGCGCCCCGAGCTCGGCAGGGACCGCCTCCAGCACGATGCTGAACACACCGGCAACCTCGAGTGCCTCGGCGTCGGCGACGAGCCGGTCCGCAGCCTCCTCGCTCCGGCCTTGGACCTTGAAGCCGCCCAACTGGTTGACCGATTGGGGGGTCAGTCCGAGGTGGCCCATCACCGGGATGCCGGCGTCGACGAGCTTGGCGACGGCGTCGACCGTGGGACCGCCGCCCTCGAGCTTGACGGCGTTGGCGCCACCTTCCTTCAGGAACCTTGTGGCTGACGCGAGCGCCTGTGCCGGGCCCTCCTGGTAGGTGCCGAACGGCATGTCGCCGACGACCAGGCTGCTGCTCGCCCCTCGCGCGACGGCGCGGGTGTGGTGGAGCATCTCGGCGAGGGTGACCGGGACGGTGGAGTCGTACCCGAGCATCACCATGCCGAGGCTGTCGCCGACGAGGATGACCGGGACGCCGGCCTCGTCGAGGATGCGCGCCGAGAGGAAGTCGTAGGCGGTGAGCATCACGAACCGCTCGCCGCGTTCCTTGAAGGCGCGGAGGTCGTGGATCGAGACGGGACGTCGGGGCGTGCCCGACGGCTCGGATGAGGAGTGGACCGACATGCGCGTGACCTTCCCTGCCTGCCGGCTCCGGGGCGGAGTCCAGCGGTCTGACGGGTACAACGCTGAGAGGTTACGCCACATGCCGCGTCCCACCGAACCCGCCGCTCAACCAGCGTGCGCCGTCCCCCGGAAACCATCGCATCCGGTGGTTTCCGAAGTGCAACGGAAACCACCGGATGCGCGGGTTTCCTGGAAGCCGCGTCGCTGCGCTCCGCGGCCAGCGCGTGCTAGCGCGTGCTAGCGCCAGCCGTTGGTGATGGGGACCCTCCGGTCCTTGCCGAAGGCGCGCTCGGTGATCTTCACCCCGGGGGCCGCCTGTCGGCGCTTGTACTCGGCGCGGTCGAGCAGCCGCGCCACACGGCGGACCGTCTCCTCGTCGGCGATGCCCGAGGCGACGATGTCATCGATGTTGCGGTCCTCCTCGACCAGGGCCTGCAGGATCGGATCGAGGACCTCGTAGGGCGGCAGGGAGTCGCTGTCCTGCTGACCCGGCTTGAGCTCGGCGGAAGGCGGCTTGATGATGCTGCGCTCGGGGATCAGGTTCCACGCCTCGCGAGCGTGGCGTGCCAGTTCGTAGACCAGAGTCTTGGGTGTGTCCTTGAGGACCGCGAACCCGCCGGCCATGTCGCCGTAGAGGGTGGCGTAGCCGACCGCGAGCTCGGACTTGTTGCCGGTCGTCAGCAGGATCCGGCCGGTGCGGTTGCTGATCGCCATCAGGATGACTCCCCGCACCCGCGCCTGGATGTTCTGCCAGGTCACGTCCTCCGCCGCATCGTCCGGTTCGACACCGGCGAACAGCTTGCCGAGTTCGCCCTCGAAGCTGCGAACCACGGGATCGATCGGCACCTGCGCGAACGGCATGCCGACCAGGTCCTCCGCCAGGACCCGAGCGTCCTCCAGCGAGTGCTCGGAGGAGTACCGCGACGGCATCGCGACCCCGAGCACGTGATCCGCGCCCAGTGCCCGCGCCGCCACCGCCGCCGTCAGCGCCGAGTCGATGCCTCCGGACAACCCGATCACGGCTCGGATGAAGCCGTTCTTGTGGCAGTAGTCCCGCGTCCCGAGGACGAGCGCCTCGAACACCTCGGCCACGGGGTCCAGTCGAGGCGCGTCCTCCCGAGGAGCCAGGTCGGGGCGCGTCGTCGTTCCACCGGTGAGCGACAGGCAACCAGCGGCAGGCGCTGCGTCGGCGTCGAGGTCGACGACCACGAGGTCCTCGTCGAACTGTGCCCCGCGCGCCCCGACGGTCCCGTCGGGTTGGCACACCATCGAGTCGCCGTCGAAGACCAGTTCGTCCTGGCCGCCGACCTGGTTGACGTAGACGAAGTGGACGCCCCGAGTGGTGGCGTGATGTCGGACCCAGCGCTCGCGCTCGGTGCGCTTGCCGCGGTGGTAGGGCGACGCGTTGAGGTTGACGACGACCCGCGCGCCGACGTTGGCTGACTCGGCGACGGGGCCTTGCTCGGTCCAGAGGTCCTCGCAGACGGTCACACCGACGGGGACGTCCGCGACGTTCACGACCAGCGGACTGTGTCCCGCCACGAAGTAGCGCGCCTCGTCGAACACGCCGTAGTTCGGCAGCCGCCCCTTCGCGTACGTCGCCACGACCGCGCCGTCCGCGAGGACGGATGCGGCGTTGGTCAAGCCGCGGGTGGCCACGCCGACGTCCCAGTGGTGTCGGTCGGTGTTGTCGGCACCCATGCCTACGTGTCCGACGACCGCGACCGTCCCGGCGGGACCCTCGGCGGCGAGCTGCGCCAACCGCTCGACGTTGGCCGCGACGAAACGCGACTTCAGCAGCAGGTCCTCCGGCGGGTAGCCCGTGAGTGCGAGCTCGGTGAACACCACGACATCGGCGCCGACGTCCGCGGCGCCACGCCAGGCCTCGAGGATGGAACGCGCGTTGCCGTCGAGGTCGCCGACCGTCGGGTTGAGCTGGGCCAGTGCGACGCGGAGGGGCACCCGTCACCTCGATGGTCGGATCGGCCTGTTCGGAGCCTCGTGGTTCACGCACCCGTCACACGGTGCCCCGTTCCCGTAACGGACCTGGAACACGGTCGGAACCGGGGCGAGATGACGCGTCCGTAGCGTCCCTGATCGTACCGGCGGGGCCTCCGTGCCCGGGGGGCCCGCCCTGTCCGATGGATGCCGTGGAAGGGATCACCGATGGGCGAGGTTGCCACCGTCGAACAGATCAACGCGCTCGCCGACACCGTCACGGTCGTGTGGGTCGGTGTCGCGGCGGCGCTCGTGTTCCTCATGCAGGCGGGCTTCGCGCTCGTGGAGGCGGGCCTCACGAGGGCGAAGAACGCCGCCAACATCGTCGCCAAGAACCTCGCCGACATGTCCGTCGGTGCGGTGGCCTACTGGGCCGTCGGGGCGGCGCTGGCTTACGGCGCCAGTAGCGGCGGCTTGTTCGGCACCAGCGGCTTCTTCGCTCCCATCGGCGAGGGAGCGCCGTTCGGCGACGGGGTGCAGTTCATCTTCCAGCTCGTGTTCGCCGCCACCGCCGCGACCATCGTCTCGGGCGCGGTCGCCGAGCGCATGAGGTTCGCCGGCTACCTCATCGTGTCGGTCGCGATCACCGCCCTCATCTACCCGATCGTCACCCACTGGCAGTGGTTGGGAGAGGGCGGATGGCTCTACGACCGCGGCTACTACGACTTCGCCGGTTCCTCGCTGGTCCACATGGTCGGCGGTGTGGCCGGACTCGTGGGAGCGCTCGTGATCGGCCCACGGATCGGCAAGTACGGCAAGGACGGACGCCCGCGCGCGATCCCCGGGCACAACCTGCCGTTCGTCGTGGTCGGCGTGTTCGTCCTGTGGTTCGGCTGGTTCGGGTTCAACGGCGGCTCGACGCTCGGCATCGGTAACGCCACCGACGGGTTCCTCGGCGGCTCCATCGGCAACATCCTGACGACCACCACGCTGGCGGCGGCTGCCGGCGCTCTCGCCGCTGGTGCCGTCATCTGGATGATCTCGAAGAAGCCTGACGTCGCCATGGCTGCCAACGGCGCGCTCGCCGGACTCGTCGGCATCACGGCGGGGCCGGACTACGCCAGCCCCGCTGCCGCAGTGCTCGTGGGTCTGATCTGCGGTGCGGTCGTCGTCATCTCGGTCATCGCCTTCGACCGGCTGAAGGTGGACGACCCCGTCGGAGCGGTGTCGGTCCACGGCGTGTGCGGCGCCATCGGCGTCCTGGCGGTGCCGTTCTACGGGGCGGCGCCCGAGACGATCACGCTGGGGACGCAGGCGCTGGGTGCTGGGGCCATCGCGGCGTTCGTGGCGTCGGCTTCCGCAGTCGTGTTCCTCCTGGTCAAGGCCACCATCGGGGTCCGCGTCGCTGAGGACGTCGAGATCGACGGCCTCGACGTGCACGAGCACGGCGTGGCCGGCTACCCCGACGCGCTCGGGCCGGTCGGGGTCCCCGCCACCCCGCCGGCCGTGTCGGTCATCCCCGCCCCGGCTAGACCCGCCGTCGCGACGGAGTGATCGGATCGGCGCGAGCGCGACGCCGGGTCAGCCTCGCGGAGGCTGGCCCAGCGCCGTTCACACGGATGAAACAACGGTGCAACGGCGGGGGAACGTCGGCGCGGCATCGTTCCGACGGCCGCGAGGGCGGCCCCGCTCGGGAGGACGAAGACCGTGAAGCGAACCATCCGGACCCTCGCACGCATCGGCCTGGTCACGACGAGCGTGTGGCTGGTGTTCGCGGCGCCCGCCGCCGCGCAGGAGATCGACGTCGAGCAACTCGCCTACGCCATCGACACGGTCTGGATCGCCGTGTGCTCGGCGCTGGTGCTGCTGATGCACCTGGGCTTCGGCATGCTCGAGGCCGGGCTGACCCGATCCAAGAACGCCGCCAACATCGTGGGCAAGAACATGGTGACGGTCGCGATCGGCGGGGTCGCCTACTGGGCGGTCGGGGCGGCGTTCGCCTACGGCGGCGACGGCGGGTTCATCGGCACGAACGGGTTCTGGAACCCGGCGAACGTGCTCGGCGACGGGACGCAGGGCGTGTTCCAGCTCGTCTTCGCGGCCACCGCCGCGACCATCGTGTCGGGTGCGGTGGCGGAGCGGGTCAACTTCTGGGCGTACGTCATCTTCGCCACCGTCATCACCGGCCTCGTCTACCCCATCGTGACGCACTGGCAGTGGTTCGGCGAGGGGGCGTGGCTGTTCGATCGCGGCTTCCACGACTTCGCGGGCTCGACTCTCGTGCACATGACCGGTGGGATCGCCGCGCTCGTCGGCATCGCCATCCTCGGTCCGCGCATCGGCAAGTACGGCAAGGACGGCAAGCCCCGGGCCATCCCCGGCCACTCCATCCCCCTCGCGGTGTTCGGCGTGCTGGTGCTGTTCTTCGGCTGGTTCGGCTTCAACGGCGGTTCGACCCTCGCGGCGGTCGGCAACGGCGAGCTCATCGGACTCATCCTGATGAACACGACCGTCGCCGGATCGGCCGGGGCGCTGGCCGCGATGGTGACCGTGAAGTTCGTGTCCGGCAAGCCCGACGTCGCCATGATCGGCAACGGCGCGCTCGCCGGCCTCGTGGCCATCACGGCCGGCGCCGACAAGGCGACCAACCTCTGGGCGTTCGCGGTCGGCCTCATCGCCGGCGTGCTCGTCGTGATCGCGGTCCTCGTCATCGATCGCGCCGGGCTCGACGATCCCGTGGGAGCGGTCGCGGTACACGGGGTCAACGGGGCGTTCGGGACGCTGATGGTGGCCGCCTACGCCAGCGGTGTCTCCAACGGCTCGACCGAGGGCGCGATCTCGATCGGCACGCAGCTGCTCGGCGTCGTCGCGGTGGCCGGGTTCGTCGCGGTCGCTACCGCGATCGTGTGGCTCGTGCTGCGCACGGCGGTGCACCTCCGCGTGAGCGAGCAGGAGGAGATGGACGGGCTCGACGCCCACGAGCACGGCGTGTACGGCTACCCCGACCTCGTGCTGGGGGCGCGGGGCGGCGAGGGCTGAGCCGAACGGCCGTCCCAGGGCGATCGGTACGATGCGGTCCCGCGACCACGAGCGAGCCGCTGTGGACAAGCAGCGTGCAGCTCGCGTACGTGCGGCCTGCATCGCCCCGGGCGGTACCTGCTCCCCGAAGAAGGTCACGTCGGGCTTCAGGACCGTCCCGCGCGCGCGGCAGCGAGGCGCGCCCCGTGGCGCCCTGGCCTGCACCTCCTGGCGCGACCCCCGCGCGCCGCAGGCGAGGCACGACAGGGTCTGGGCGTTGCCGTGCAGCTCGATGACGTCGCGGCTGCCGGCCACCTGGTGGAAGCCGTCGACGTTCTGGGTGATGACGCGGTGCACGGATGCCCGCCTCCTCGAGGGCGGCGAGCGCGTGGTGGGCGGGGTCGGCTCCGCACGAGTACCGTCTCCTCCAGCTCGCGGAGGAAGCGCCACACCTTCTCGGGGTCTCGACGGAACGCTGACGGGGTCGCGTCCTCCATGGGGTCGTAGCGCTCCCAGAGGACGGCGACGCGCCGCGTTCCGCCACGCTGGCCGGGTCCGCTCGCGCGTCGTGGTGAGCAGCCCCTACCGTCGTCTGTCGTTGCGGCGCGCCTGGCACATCCCGCTGTTCAACCTGCCGGTGATGCCCGAGGTGGTGACCCGCGGCGCCGTGGTCACCGAGCCGTTCACCGACCAGGTCGTCGGGCGCTACGCCGAGGCGATCCGCAGCTCGCCGCGCCCCTGGCTCGCCTACTACCGCACGATGTCCCGGCAGGCGGTCGTGGATCGTGTCGTCCGCCGGCTCCGGGGTGCGTTCGGGGCGGGGCGATCCACCGAACCGCCGCGGCTGCGGGTGCCGGCGCGGCTGGTGTGGGGCAGCGACGACCTGGTGCTGCCGGTCGAGCTGGCGCGACGCGCTCGACCTCGGCGCCGACCTCGTCACGCTGCCCGGCGTGGGACACTTCCGGCCGGAGGAGGATCCGCTCGGCCTCGCCCGCGCGAACCTCGCGATCGCCGGCGTCCCGGAGTCGCTCGATCGCGAGGCCGAGGGCGCGTGACGACCCGCATCGGGCTGTTCGTCTTCGACGGCGCCGAGGAGCTCGACTCGGCCGGTCCCTGGGAGGTGCTGGCGGCGTGGGCGAGCGCGTTTCCCGACGACGACATCGAGGTGTTCACGTTGGGCCGGGAGACGGGGCCGATCACCTGCGCCAAGGGGTTGCGGGTGCTGCCGGCGCACACGTGGGAGACGGCGCCACCGATCGACGTCCTGATCGACCCGGGCGGCGAGGGCAACCGCCCGCACCTCGGGGACCCCTCGAACCGCGCGTGGCTCCGCGATCTCCACGAGGGCGGGGCGCTGGTCACCTCGGTCTGACCGGGGCTCTCGTGCTGGCCGCCGCGGGGTCCCTCGACGGACGGCCCGCGACGACCCACTGGGCGTCGCTCGACCTCCTCGCGGAGCTGGGTGCCAACATCGACGTGCGGGCAGCCGACCGCTACGTCGACGACGGCGACATCGTCACGGCTGCGGGGTCTCGGCGGGCATCGACATGGCGCTGCACTCCGTCCGCCGCCTGCACTCCGAGGACCGCGCTCGCGCGGTGCGCCGCTACATCCAGTACGACCCCGATCCACCGGTGTGACCGGCCGGGTACGCCACGCGCGCCCACCACGGCGCGCGACGCGTGCTCACCTGAGCGCCCGCGAGCCGCTGCCCAGCAGCGTCGCACCGCGCGTTGACATCGACGTCGACCTCCGCGCGCCCCGCGCACCCACGCTTCCCGCGGACGCCTCGCCGGACTGGACTTCGGATGTTCCGGACATCGCGTGCCGTCCCGGCACGGTCCGGACGAGGGCACCGCAACGGGGCGGTGCCCCGAGTTCGGAGGTAGATCAGTGCGACGACGAGCGACCCTCACCATGCTGACCGCGGCGACCCTGACCCTGGCCGGCGGCACCGCCAGCGCAGGGGTGGCACCCGACGACCGACCCGATCGCGACCGAGGGCGCGACGCCGCGGTGATCGGGGCCGAGCACCCGGAGGCCATCGACGGGCACTACATCGTGGTGTTCCACAAGGACGCCCCACCGGGTGCCGAACGCGACGCCCGGCACGACGTGCGCCGGCGCGGAGCAACGGTCCATCACCGGTACGGAGCGGCACTGCGCGGCTTCGCCGCCGAGATGGACGCCGGTGCCGTCCGGGGCCTGCGGCGCAACCCGCACGTCGCCTACCTCGAAGCGGACCGGCACCTGCGGCTGACCGCCACGCAGACCGACGCCACCTGGGGCCTCGACCGCATCGACCAGCGCTCGCTCCCGCTCGACACCACCTACAGCTACACCGCCAGCGGGGTGGACGTCCACGCCTACGTCATCGACACCGGCATCCGGGCGACGCACACCGAGTTCACCGGACGCATCGGCACCGGTCGTGACGTCATCGGTAACGACAGTGACCCCAACGACTGCAACGGCCACGGCACGCACGTGGCGGGGACGCTCGGCGGCACCACCTACGGGGTCGCCAAGGCGGTAACGCTGCACGGCGTCCGCGTCCTCAACTGCTCCGGGAGCGGCACCCTGTCGGGAGTGATCGCCGGCGTGGACTGGGTCACCCAGAACCGCGTGCACCCTGCGGTGGCGAACATGAGCCTGGGAGGCGGCGCGTCCAGCTCGCTGGACTCCGCCGTGCGCAACTCCATCAGCGCGGGCGTCACCTACGCGGTCGCCGCCGGCAACGACAGCGCCGACGCCTGCACGGGCTCGCCATCGCGGGTCTCCGAGGCGATCACGGTCGCCGCCTCGACATCGAGCGACGCCCGAGCGTCGTTCTCCAACTGGGGGTCGTGCGTCGACCTGTTCGCGCCGGGATCGTCGATCACCTCGGCGTGGCGCACCAGCGACACCGCGACCCGGACAATCAGCGGCACGTCGATGGCGTCGCCGCACGTCGCGGGCACGGCCGCTCTCTACCTCGAGACCAACCCGAGCGCGACCCCCGCGCAGGTGGTGGACGCCGTCAACGGCACCGCGACCACGGGCGTGATCAGCGATGTCCGCGGCTCTCCCAACCGGCTGGTGTACTCGCTGCTCGATGGCGCCGCGCCGCCGCCCGAGCCGGAACCCGAGCCGGAACCGGGCTGCGGCCTGCCGGAGACCTACAGCGGGTCGCTGTCGGGCACCGGCGACGCCGACTACCACCCCGACGGGGCCTACTACTACGCGCCGTCGGGAACCCACCGCGGCTGCCTCCACGGTCCGTCCTCAGCGGACTTCGACCTCTACCTGTACCGCTGGAACAGCTTCTGGGGGTACTGGCAGCTGGTCGCGGCGAGCGAGAGCGTGACCTCGGAGGAGTCGATCAGCTACGACGGTTCGTCGGGTTACTACCTGTGGGAGGTCTACTCCTACAGCGGGTCGGGCAGCTACACGCTGGAGCTCCAGCGACCCTGAGCGTCCAGCCGATGGTGAAGCGTGCGAGCAACCGGCGCAGGCGCCGGTTGCTCGCACGCACCCGCCAGGGGCCGACGATCTCGGCGTGGGCAACCGGCGGATGCGCCGGTTCCCGGCGATAGGGCGCTTCCGCGGAAGCGGCCGGGCTCGGAAGTCGTGCGGGTCGGGTGGGGGCCGAGAACGGCGAACAGGCGTGAAACCTGCGTGGAACCTCGCCCCGACAGCCTCGTTCTCGGGCAAGGGAGTCTTCCTCGCACCGCCGAAGACCAAGGCGGGGATCCGGACCGCGCCGTTCCGAGCTACGCCCTGGAGGCGCTCTCGGAGCACCTCAGACCTTCCCACGGGCCGAGATCTCGCTGCCATGGGGTGAGCCCGACGGTGAGAGGTCACGGCGAGGCTGGTGTTCCTCGCGACCAGAGGTGGACCGATCCTGCGCACGACCCTCAACGGCCGCTGGGCGCGGATGGCGAAGCGGGCGGGCGTGCCGTCGACCCCCCACGATCGGCGCCACCACTACGCTTCCATCCTGATCGACGGAGGCGAGTCGGTGAAGGTCGTACAGGAACGTCTCGGTCACGCGAGCGCGACCGAGATGCTGGACACGTACTCTCACCTGTGGCCGTCGTCGGATGAGCGGACACGTACCGTGGTAGAGCGCGCCTGGGGCGATGTTCCCGCGGAACGCACGCGGAATGAAGAGACCTCCTAACCCGCTGACCAGGGGAAACGCCGAGTATGGACAAGCAGCAGGAGTACGTGCTGCGGACGGTCGAGGAGCGGGACATCCGCTTCATCCGGCTGTGGTTCACCGACGTCCTCGGCTTCCTCAAGTCGGTGGCGATCACGGCGGCCGAACTCGAGGGGGCGTTCGCCGAGGGCATCGGGTTCGACGGCTCGGCGATCGACGGCTTCGCGCGCACGCATGAGTCCGACATGCTGGCCGTGCCCGACGCGAGCACGTTCCAGGTACTACCGTGGCGCCCCGAGTCCCAGGGCGTGGCGCGGATGTTCTGCGACATCCTCACGCCGGACGGGCAGGCCTTCGCCGCCGATCCGCGTCAGGTCCTGCGTCGCAACCTGCAGCGGGCGGCGGAGATGGGCTTCACCTTCTACGTCCACCCCGAGATGGAGTTCTTCCTCTTCAAGGGCCCCGAGGATCCCACGCCGCTCGACAACGGCTCGTACTTCGACATGACGCCCCTCGACATCCAGCAGGACTTCCGCCGCCAGGCGATCAACACCCTCGAGAAGATGTCCATCAGCGTCGAGTACAGCCACCACGAGGTCGCCCCTAGCCAGCACGAGATCGACCTGCGCTACGCCGACGCGCTGACGATGGCGGACAACATCATGACGTTCCGCCTCGTCGTCAAGGAGACCGCGCTGTCGCGCGACATCTACGCCACCTTCATGCCCAAGCCGCTCGAGCAGCACTGGGGCAGCGCGATGCACCTGCACCTGTCGCTGTTCGAGGGCGACCGCAACGCGTTCCACGACCCCAGCGACTCCTACCACCTGTCCAAGGTCGCGCGGGCGTTCACCGCCGGCCTGCTGCGCCACTGCCGCGAGTTCACCGCGGTGACCAACCAGTGGATCAACAGCTACAAGCGGCTGGTGCCGGGCTTCGAGGCACCCGTCTACATCTCGTGGGGCCGCAACAACCGCAGCGCACTCGTGCGCGTACCGATGTACAAACCCAACAAGGACGTCTCGACCCGGATCGAGTTCCGCGCCCCGGACCCCGCCTGCAACCCCTACCTCGCGCTCTCGGTGATCCTCGCCGCCGGCCTGAAGGGCATCGAAGAGAACTACGAGCTGCCCGAGGAGACCGAGGACAACATCTACGAGCTCACGGCGGCGGAGCGGGCAGCGTCCGGCATCGAGCGGCTGCCCTCGAACCTCGGTGATGCACTGCGCGAGATGGAGCGCTCGGAGCTGGTCGCGGAGGCGCTCGGCGAGCACCTGTTCGAGTATTTCCTGGCGAACAAGCGCCAGGAATGGGACAGCTACACCAGCCACGTGACCGGGTTCGAGCTCGACCGGTACCTGCGCCTGCTCTGAGGTGGGAGGCGCTGGAGGTCGGCTGACCTCACCGACGGCGCGGTTGGCCCGACTGGGCCTGCCGGCCGAGCGAAGCATCCGCGCCCTCCGCGACGCCGGACTGTGGGACGACGACGGCGCCACCGAGGAGACGTGGGAGCTGCTCGCGGCGGTCTCCGAGACCGCCGAGCCCGCAGATGCGCTCGACACCATCGCCGCGATCGCCTCCGAGCATCCCGAGACGTTCGAGCGGATCCGGGCCGACCCCGACCTGCGAGCTCGCGTGCTCGCGGTCGGGGGCACCTCACGGCCGCTGGGTGACCTGCTCGCGCGGTACCCGGACGCGGTGATCGCGCTCGGGGTGTCGGCTCCGGTCTCGGCCGTCGTCGTCGCCGACCTGGTCGCCGAGGCCGTGCGGTCGGCGACCACCGAGGCAGACCGCGCCGCCGGCATCGCCGCCATCCGACGCCGCGCGACCGCCAACATCGCGGCACGCGACCTCACCGCCGAGCTCGCCGTCGAGCTGGTCGCTGCGGAGCTGGCGGAACTGGCCGAGGGCGTCCTCGCCGGCACGCTCACCGCCCTGCACGAGGACATCGGCGGGGCGTCTCCCCGGGCGACGTTGGCGATCCTCGGGATGGGCAAGCTCGGGGGCAGGGAGCTGAACTACGTCAGCGACGTCGACGTCGTCTTCGTCCACGGAGCGGTCAACGGCGACGAGGACGGGGCACGCGAGGAAGCCCGGCAGGTGTTCGAGCGGCTCCTGTCCCTGCTGAACGCGTCGACGACCATGGGGCGTGCCTACGAGGTCGACCCCACGCTGCGACCGGAGGGACGCCACGGTCCGCTGTCCCGCACCATCGACAGCTTCGTGGCGTACTGGGAGCGCTGGGCCAAGACGTGGGAGTTCCAGGCGTTGATCAAGGCACGCCCCGTCGCTGGCGACCGCGATCTGGCGGAGCGCCTGCTCGGCCGCGCTGAGCCCTTCATCTGGCCCGAGCACCTCGACCCCGGCGTGATCCAGGAGGTGCGGGACATGAAGGGCCGGGTGGAGGCCAAGCCGGAGGTGCTGCGCCACGGCGAGCGGCAGGTCAAACTCGGCCCAGGTGGCCTGCGCGACATCGAGTTCTCGGTGCAGTTGCTGCAGCTCGTGCACGGCCGAGCTGACCACTCTCTCCGTCTCACCGGCACCTTGCCCGCGCTCGACGCGCTGGCTCGGGGCGGCTACGTCGCAGAGGACGACGCGCGCGACTTCGCCACGGCGTACCGCCAGCTGCGGAGGGTCGAGCACCGCCTGCAGCTGGCGCAGGAGCGCCGGACCCACACGATCCCGTCGGACCCCGAGCGTCAGGAGTGGCTCGCGCGCTCCCTCGGGTACCGCGCGCTGGGCGATAGACCGGCGCGGGAGACCTTCGCTGCGGATCTGCGCACGGTCCAGACCCAGGTGCGCGAGCTGCACGCGAAGCTGTTCTACCGACCGTTGCTGGAGGCGCACGCGGTCGTGCCGGCGGCGGACGGCGAGCTGACGCTGGAGCCCGACCGGCGCACGCTGACCGAGGCCGCGGCCTACGAACGGCTCGAGGCCCTGGGGTTCCGCGATGCGCGCGGGGCGCTCCGCGACGTGCGTGCCATCACCGCCGGCGTCACCCGTCGTGCCCGCACCCTTCGCGCGGTGCTGCCCGCCTTCCTGCACGTGCTCGCCGAGAGCGCGGATCCCGACACCGGCCTGCGGATGCTCCGAACGGTCCTGGATGCCCACGGCCGCAGCTCCGAGCTGGTCGCCCACCTGCGCGATCACCCGCCGGCGGCGGCGCTCCTGGCGCGGGTGCTGGGCACGAGCGAGGTCGTGGGCGAGCTGTTCGCGACCCAGCCGCAGGGAGCCGACCTGCTGATCGACCCCACGCTGCGGGATGTGCGTCGGACGCGTGAGGACCTGCGACGGACGGCGCTGGCGCAGCTGTCGTGGCAGGACGATCTCGCTCAGCGCACCGCCCTGCTGCGCCGGTTCAAGCGCCGGGAGCTGCTGCGGATCGTGCTACGCGATCTCGAGGGTGCCGCGCCCGTGTCGGTCGTCGGCGAGGAACTGACCGCCCTCGCGGAGGCGTGCCTCGTGGCCGCACTCGAGGCGGTGACCCACGACGAGGACGATCCGGCGGCACGCATGGCGATCGTCGGCATGGGCAAGCTCGGCGGGTCCGAGCTGCAGTACGCCTCCGACCTTGACGTGCTGTTCGTCCACGAGCCCGTGCCCGGAGCCAGCGAGGACGAGGCGACCGCCCACGCCCTGGCGACGGCCGAGCGCGTCGTGCGGACGCTGGGCGAGGTGACCGCCGAGGGCACGGCGTTCGACGTCGACGCGGATCTGCGCCCGGAGGGCAAGTCCGGGCCGCTGTCCCGTTCCCTCGACTCCTACGCCGCCTACTACGACCGGTGGTCGGAACCGTGGGAGCACCAGTCCCTGCTGCGCGCCCGCTTCGTCGCCGGGGACGATGAGCTGGGGGAGCGGTTCCACCAGCTCACCGCGGAGCTGGCCTACCCACCGGGCGGGGCCGGCCGCGCCACCGAGACCGCGATCCGCAAGCTCAAGGCGCGCATCGAGCGCGAGCGTGTCCCCAAGCGCACCGACGCCAACCGCCACCTCAAGCTCGGACCCGGTGGCATGACCGACGTCGAGTGGACCGTGCAGCTGCTCCAGCAACGCCACGGCCACCACGAGCGCGTCGTGCGGACTCCCAGCACGATGGCGGCGGTCGACGGGTTGCAGGACGCGGGACTGCTGGACTCGCGCGATGCCACCTGGCTGCGCGATGGCTACCGGCTGCTCGCGCGGATCCGCAACCACCTGTACCTGCTGCGTGAGCGCAACGTCGACGTGCTTCCGACCAACCCGGACGTGCTCGAACGGCTCGCGCGGAGCCTCGGCTACGGTCGTGGGGGGCGGCAGGTGCTGGAGGAGGACCACCTCCGCGCCACGCGACGGATCCGCCATGTGACCGAGCGGGTCTTCTACGGTGGAGCCTTGACGTGACCGCTGCGACCGCTGCTACCTCACGGGGCGGCCCGTGATCAGCTCGTGGCGCCGCGGGGACTGCGACCCGGTCGATCCCGCGACGGGCACCGTCGGTGGCGCGTTCCGACTCCTCGGCGCGGCCGACGAAGGCACCGTCTCGGTGCTCCACCTCGCCCCTGGTGGCTCGACGCCCGTCGAGTCCGCCGAGGTCGGCCACCTCGTGCTGATCACCGCGGGCTCCGCCACGGTCCACATCGGCGAGGAGCGCCTCCACGCCCGTGCCGGCGACGCCGTGCGCTGGCCTCGCGACGTCCCACACGCGCTCGAGACCGACGAGGGCGTCTCGGCGTTCGTCGTCACCTACCCCGAGGACCGCCAGGCTTGGCGCGTCACCCGGATCGACGCGCGCGGGCGCCGCTGGGTGGTCGGCGTCTTCAGCGACACCGACAAGGCGCGCCACTACCGCGATCTGCTGCGCTCCGAGGCCGGGGCGGGGGAGCAGATCGTCCTCGAGTGACGCGAGCTGACGGGTAGGGTCGGAGCTCCACGTCGAGAGGGTGCGCGTGGTCGCGTGGCGCGAGGGCTACATCAGTGGCGGGGGCACGCGCTTCTACACGCGCGCGCTCGGTCACGGCGATGGCGTCGCGCTGCTCCTGCACGGCTGGCCCGAGACCGGCGACGCGTGGCGTCGGGTCGCCCCGATCCTCGTCGACGCCGGCTGGCGCGTCGTGTGTCCGGATCTGAAGGGCATGGGGCGCTCCGACCGACCGACGCGTGGCTACGACCCGCAGACGCTCGCCGATGAGATGGCCGAGCTGATCCGCCACCTGCACGTCCGCAAGGCCGTGCTCGTCGGGCACGACTGGGGCGGGGCGGTGGCATTGGCGACCGCGTTCCGTCACCCCGGCCACGTCCGTGCCCTGGTCGTGATCAACAGCCCGTACCGACACGTCTCGCTCCGACGCGCGTGGCACATCCCGCTGTTGAACCTGCCGGTGGTTCCAGAGGTGCTGTCGAGACTGGCCGCCGAGCGGCTCGTGCGGGGCGCCTTCGATTTCACCGCCCGCACACACGAAGCGTTCACGGACGAGGTCATCGCCGCTTACGCCGAGTCGGTCCGCACCGCGCCCCGCTCGTGGCTGGCCTACTACCGCACGATGTCGCGTCGAGCCGTCGTCGACCGGCTGCGCCGGCCCACCGGCGGTGATCCCCAACGGTTGCGCGTCCCTACCAGGTTGGTGTGGGGCGCCGAGGATCCCGTCCTGCCGCTGGAGCTGGCACGCCGGGACGCCCGTGACCTCCACGCGGAACTCGTCGACCTACCGGGTGTCGGCCACTTCCCACCGGAGGAGGACCCGCTCGGTGTCGCGCGGGCGATCCTCGACCTCGTCGGCGCCGTCCGCTCCGAGCGGACGAGCGACACCGGCACGTGACATCGGCGTCGCGGTCCGCCCTTGAACCTCCAGCTCAGCCCTCGCCCAAGGGACTCGTCGCCGGGCCCTCGAGCACGTCGCCATCGAGGGCGAACCGTGATCCGTGGCACGGGCAGTCCCAGCTGCGTTCGGCCGGGTTCCACTGCACGATGCAGCCCAGGTGGGTACAGACCGCAGACCGGGTGGTCACGCGACCTGCATCGTCCTTGCTGACCGCCAGGAGCTCGCCGTCGACCCTGACCGTTCCACCCGTCCCGGGCGCGATGTCGTCGATCGTCTCGGCGTCGGGGGAAACGCGGTCGGCCACGAACCTCTTGGCGACGTCGAGGTTGTGCTGGAGGAACCGCCGCGCGGACTCGGTCACGGTTCGGCGCGCAGGACTGAACGCTTCCGCGTGAGGGTTGTCCCGCCCCAGGATGGCATCGGTGATGATGCGTGCCGCCGCCGTTCCGTTGGTGAGGCCCCACTTCTGGAAGCCGGTAGCGACGTGGATCCGATCGGAGAAGTTCGTCGTGCCGATGAACGGCAGCCGATCGTCGGGCACGTAGTCCTGAGCGGACCAACGGAACGGCACGTCGTGGACGGTGAAGTGCTCCCGAGCGAACGCTTCGAGCGCCTGGTCGTGCTCGCGTGTCTCGCCACCCTGGCCCACATCGTGGGTCTCGCCGACGACGATCAGGTAGGCAGTTCCATCGCCTCGGTAGTGGCGCAGCGAGCGGCTCGGTTCGCCAGCTGAGATGTACATGCTCTCGGGAAGATCATCCTCCTCCACCACAGCGGCGATGCCGTAGGACCGTGAGGCGCGGGCGCGGGCGAACTCGAACCCTCGGTCCGTCACGGGCAGCAGCGTTCCGAGCACGATGTGGTTCGCGGTCACCCGTCCGTGGGGGGTCGTGACGACCACCCGGTCGCGGTCCTCACGCACCGATGTGGCGCGGGTGGCACAGTGGATGGCGACGTTCGCGTGTTCGTCCAACGCGCGAGCCAGACCGTCGATGTACGCGACCGGCTGGAACTGGGCCTGTCCCGTGAAGCGCACGGCTCCGTGGACCGCGAACGGGAGCTCGGTCGTGTTGGTCCACTCCGCCGGGAGGCCGAGGTGGCTTGCGGCGGCCTCCTCGCGACGGAGCGCGTCGATCTCGTCGGTGTGCTGTGCGAAGACGTAGGCGTCGGTCGGTTCCCAGCCCGCCTCGATCCCGAGCCGGTCGCAGATCGCTTCGATCGCCCCGATCGCGGCCTCGTTCACGTGCGCGTACGTTCGAGCGGTGTCCTCCCCGTGGCGCTCGATCAGGTCGTGGTAGATCATCCCGTGCTGCGACGTGACCTTGCCGGTCGTTCCACCGGTCGTCCCGGCCGCGAGGTGCCGGGCCTCGAGGACGATGACCTCGACGTCGGCCTCGGCCAGCAGCAGGGCCGTCGTCAGGCCGGTGATGCCGCCTCCCACGACGACGACTTCCGTGACATGGTCGGAGTCGAGTCGCGGGAAGGTGGGGACGTCCGCGGTTGCGTGCCACAGCGACCCACGCTGGACGTCGCCGCTCATCGGAGACCTGGGCGGGCCGGGCGTATCGTGTCGGTCACCGTGGTCCGTTCCTCTTCGGAAGACCCGAGCCAACCAGAGCGGGCGCCACACGGCGCGTCCCGACCCGGCCGTTCGCTGGGGCCCCGGGGCCGATCCGCCTGGCTGGACGGGTTGCGGCGTGGGGTCGCCGCAGCGCGGTCACCCGGCCAGCGCCTGCGCCGCCCGGTCGGGTTCAAGGGCCAGGGGAAACGCGATCGATCCCCGCGGGGCAGCCTCCGTGCCCGCCCTCAGCAGATCACCCCCCCGCAGTGGGCCACCTTGAGGTCGAAGTTCGTGGAGTCGATGTAGCTGATCAGCCCGAGGCCGTCCGCGCCGATGGTCACCGAGGAGGTGGCGCCCACGTTCCCCGGCCAGTCCAGGGCGCGGCGGGTGGCCGCGGTGCAGGCCGCGTCGTCACAGTGGGCCACCTTGAGGTCGCCGTTCGTGCCGTCGTGGTAGCTGATCAGCCCCAGGCCGTCGGCCCCGATGGTCACGGAGGAGGTGGCGCCCACGTTCCCCGGCCAGTCCAGGGTGGTGACGGTCGCGGAGGTGCACGCCACGTCGTCGCAGTGGGCCACCTTGAGGTCGCCGTTCGTAGCCTCGTGGTAGCTGATCAGTCCTAGGCCGTCGCCCCCGATCGCCACCGAGGTGTCGAACCCCACGTTCCCCGCGCTGTCCAGGGTGGTGACGGTCGCGGAGGTGCACGCCACGTCGTTGCAGTGGGCCGCCTTGAGGTCGCCGTTCGTAGC